>CAZZXJ010000530.1:2641-5050 GCA_964657905.1 uncultured Stigonema sp. | reverse complement strand
ACCGAATTCCGTTATACACATGATGCTAAATTTGTATAGTGCGTAAGTCCTAGGATCATGATTTCTGTTGTTGATTCCGCCCATCAAGAGTAGTGGCTCTGATCCACGAGTTATTTACCAGTCTTACGCAAACCCTTTTGGCTCCTGACTTCTGGCTCCTGACTCCTTCTTGAAAAAGCCAAATCATGCAACAATTTCAGTTCACTTGGGTTGAGGTCGCGCCACTGACCGGGTTGCAGACCATCTAGTTGTAAGTGGGCAATACTCACCCTTACCAATCGCAAAGTTGGAAATCCCACAGCCGCCGTCATCCGACGCACTTGGCGGTTTTTACCCTCAGTTAAGGTGATTTGCAGCCACGCTGTCGGCACATTTTTGCGAAATCTGATGGGCGGATCGCGCTCAGGTAGAGGCGGTTCTTCTGGTAATAACCTCACCAATGCTTGTCGAGTCCGATAATCTTGGATTTTCACACCTGCTTGGAGCTGATCTAAAGCAGTTGCATCAGGAATTCGCTCCACTTGCACCCAGTAGGTACGTTCATGTTCAAACTGTGGATGAGAGAGGCGATGTTGCAATTGCCCGTGATTTGTCAACAATATTAACCCTTCACTATCCCAATCCAAACGCCCTACACCATAAACATCAGGAACCGGGATATAGTCTTTTAGGGTGCTACGTGTGGGAGTGTCTTTTGTGAACTGGCTGAGGACACCATAGGGTTTGTAAAACAGAATATATCGATAGTGATTAGTCATAGATGAAGATTCATATCTGGTGATTACTGTCAATGCGTAAGTCCTAAAATTAATGACTGCTGTTTTGTTCACATCAGCAATTGTTAACTTTCTGGCTCCGACCCATAACTAAAGTGGTAATATTGTTTCTCATGCTAGGGGTGCCTGTACAACCAGGCTGAGATTACACCCTTAACACCTGAATCCGGGTAATACCGGCGGAGGGAAGCTGTTTATCGAGGAAGTTAAATATGCGTACAGAATGGGTCACCAAGCGACGTGGGCAGAGCAATGTTACCCAAATGCACTACGCTCGTCAGGGTATCATCACTGAAGAAATGCGCTACGTTGCCCAACGGGAAAAACTTCCCTTTGAGCTGATTCGAGAAGAAGTAGCGCGAGGCAGGATGATTATTCCCGCTAATATAAATCACACTAACTTGGAGCCGATGTGCATTGGCATCGCATCCTCGTGTAAGGTAAATGCCAATATTGGCGCAAGTCCCAACTCTTCCAACATGGAGGAAGAAGTTGCAAAACTTCAACTGGCGGTGAAGTATGGTGCTGATACTGTCATGGATCTGTCCACTGGCGGCGGTAACTTGGATGAAATTCGCTCCACCATCATTAAGGCTTCGCCTGTTCCCATCGGCACAGTACCAGTATACCAAGCTTTAGAAAGTGTCCACGGCAACATTGAAAAGCTGACACCAGATGACTTTCTTCATGTAATTGAAAAACACGCCCAGCAGGGAGTCGATTATATGACAATCCATGCTGGTATTTTGATTGAGCATTTGCCTTTGGTGAGAGATCGCATCACTGGTATTGTGTCTCGCGGTGGCGGAATTTTGGCAAGGTGGATGTTGCATCATCACAAGCAAAACCCGCTTTACACACACTTGCAGGACATCATTGAAATTTTCCAGAAATACGATGTATCTTTTAGTTTCGGTGATTCCCTGCGTCCTGGTTGTACCCACGATGCCTCTGATGCTGCACAATTAGCGGAACTTAAAACCCTCGGACAATTGACTCGCAAAGCCTGGGAGCATGATGTACAAGTGATGGTAGAAGGTCCAGGACATGTGCCGATGGATCAAATCGAGTTCAACGTCAAAAAGCAGATGGAAGAGTGTTCGGAAGCCCCTTTCTACGTGCTAGGACCATTGGTAACAGACATCGCTCCTGGCTATGACCATATTACTTCAGCCATTGGGGCAGCGTTAGCTGGGTGGTACGGTACAGCCATGTTGTGCTATGTAACACCTAAAGAACACTTGGGATTGCCAAATGCCGAAGATGTACGCAATGGTTTGATTGCCTACAAAATAGCTGCTCACGCTGCTGATATTGCCAGACATCGCCCAGGCGCAAGAGATCGGGATGATGAAATGTCCCATGCCCGTTACAACTTCGACTGGAACCGTCAGTTTGAATTATCACTCGACCCCGAAAGAGCCAGGGAATATCACGACGAAACCCTGCCAGCAGACATCTATAAAACCGCTGAGTTTTGCTCTATGTGTGGCCCTAAGTTCTGCCCAATGCAAACAAAAGTCGATGCTGATGCTCTGACAGAACTAGAGAAGTTCTTGGCAAAGGATAAGGAAGTGGTAACACAAAGCTAGGAATTGGGAATGGGGCATGGGCCATGGGGCATTGGGCATTG
>CAZZXJ010000530.1:0-2631 GCA_964657905.1 uncultured Stigonema sp. | reverse complement strand
CCCATGCCCTATGCCCCATGCCCTAATTCCCCGTATCTCTCCTGAATTTCTGAAATCTTAAACACCGCTTCAAACTTCAACGCCACAGACTGGTAAAATTCTGCTGCCCCTTGTTTCCTGTCTACCAGTGAAATTACTTGATTGACAGTATAACCTGCTTCTTTTAGTCGTTCAACTGCTTTCATTGCAGATTGTCCAGTAGTGACGGTATCTTCCAAGACTACGACTTTCGCACCTTCTGGCAAAATAGGACCTTCAATATATGCCCTTGTGCCATGACCCTTGGCTTCTTTGCGAATAATCAGTGCGGGAATCGGTCGGTTTTCATAAGCAGAAACCACACTCACAGCGCTGACAATTGGATCGGCGCCTAGCGTTAAACCTCCCACTGCCTGAGTATCTGATGGCAGTAGGGATAAGAGAATTCGACCAACTGCTAAAGCGCCTAGGGGATGCAGTGTTACCAGCTTACCATTGATGTAGTAAGAACTGCGCTGCCCCGAAGAGAGGACAAAATCACCCTCTTGGTATGCTAATTGGCAAAATAAATCTAGTAAATGTTGGCGTAGGGCGATCAGATCGGCAGTCGCTGCCCACATTGACTGGGTGCTGGTTTCGGGTTGATAAGTCATGACAACGCATTAAAAGTTGTGCTACAAAAGTTGAACTCACAAGAGTTCTGAAATTAAGCATAAGTTAAGATTCTCTCAAAAATAGAGGAGTTATGGTCATGGGTTTAAATTGCAAAACCCTCAGTGGTGCATTAGTATTTTTTGCCACTATAAATTTTACGGCTGTTGCCACAGCCCAAACGGCAACACCCAGTTACGAAACGCCAAATGAGGTATTTGAAAGAGCTTTTTTTAAAAACGATCCCAATTTCTACGGTAATCAGACCCTTCAACGTCAAATAGACTGGATAGTAGGACCGGGTTCTTTGTTCCGGAACTCCTTCCCCGAAAATGAAATCGCACGAGATGCTGAGTTGGTTAACACTGTCTATCACGATATCTTGAACCAACAGGTTAGCAGGGGTCCATATATTCGCACTCCTGATTTACCGAATCCTTACAACACATCGCTGCTCATGTCTCCCCGTTGGAATGCTAACAAACTCAAAGTTGGTACTGAATTCCGGTTTGAGAGCGTCCCAGCTCGCTAAAATGCCGTATTGTTAGGGGCGAAGGCTCGTTCATTAGTGTCAATTAAGACAAGTGCGAATAGAATTCGCGGCTACACAAACAAAGTCCCTTCGGGTTCGCCAGTCCCCTACGGAGGGAAACCCTCCTTCAGGGCTGGACTCACCGCCTACGCGGCAATACGGAAAATCAAAGGTTTTGAAACCTGCGTACGGCTTTGCCGTTGCCGGAGGCTAGGCAGGTTTTGCCTGTGTAGCTGCGGTTTTAACCGCCCATTTAAGCTTACGTTGACACCAATGAGGCTCGTTCGCCCCTAACTAACAATTAATACAATTAATAATCTTAGTGCGCCCTACTGGAATCGAACCAGTCTGAAGGCGAATTATGAGTTCGCTGCCTCCCCAATCGGCCAAGGGCGCTTGTTTGATTAAGTTTTGCTTGGGATGAGTCTTGTTACTTAAACTGCTAGCACAGATCGGCGGAAATAAGCTGACCATCTGCAATCTTATTTAAAAGCCTTATTTTGGTGGCTTTTGACTTTTGACTTTTGACTTTTAACGATCGCCAAGCGGTACTAGCTTAACCCTGATAGCCAATTTTAGCACAAGTAGTCTTTTCCAAGCGTTACCGCTTAACTTATTACCCAAATGATTGTAGCATGAGTTTAAAACATGTGAACTATCACAGTGCAATAATGCAGACTATTATTGATTAAGTTAGCTCTCAGTAATAATTTTAAATAAACTAGCAATACAGCTGCTATGGCTTGTCAGCAATGAAACTGAATTCTACTGTACTTCTGACGCTGAGTTTGTTAACCCTGATGTTGGGAGCTGGTTCTGTGAGTGCGTTTTTGGGATTTGACATGGGGAGCAAAGCGCTCAAAGGTGTTACAGCACCAGATGCCCGTCCGACAACCAAATTCGCCAGCAGTAAGGCAAATAACGCGCAACATGGAGGGTTGACGTTATTAAAAGAGGAAGAAATCCTGAAAACCGTTAAGGCACGGATTGACGGCAAAACCAAGGCGGCTAAATCAAAAAACACAGATGAAGAAGATGAGGAAACCAATAGCAGCAACAAGAAGCTAGAAGAAAAAAAACCGGAGGAAGTAGCTCCAGAAAAACCTCTAGCTGGATTTCCTGTTTCTGCCCAGAGTGAGGGTGTCTCTCTTTCTGTGCAATCTGCTCGCTACTCTGGCGGTGCTTTACTATTAGTTGTAAAAATGCAGAACAAAGGGACTGATTCTGTGCGCTTCCTATATAGTTTTTTGGATGTCACTGATGACAAAGGACGAACATTGAGTGCCAGTACAGATGGCTTACCAGCAGAATTGCCTGCAAATGGACCAACATTTTCTGGCACAGTGAGTATTCCTACTGCTTTGCTTGATGATGTCAAGCGCATCTCACTCGCCCTCACAGATTATCCCGCTCAAAAACTGCGGTTGGAAGTATCGAATATTCCGGTTCAAAAGTAGTTATTGGGGCAT
>CAZZXJ010000529.1:0-5061 GCA_964657905.1 uncultured Stigonema sp. | reverse complement strand
TGACCACATGGTAAGGGCGGGGGAACCCCGCCCCTACGGTCATATTGTGGTCTACCCAAATTAAAGAAAGCGCTCCTCAGCCCTACCGAAACCAGTGCATACTTGACTATTTCTGTCAATGCGTAAGTCCTAGCCAAGTTCGATACCAAAGTTGAACAGATTCTTCTAAATCGTTTGGGGTAACAATTAATTAACAGTTACTAGCCCCCTCCGCGTTTACAGGCTATCCATTAGTCACATCTTTCTTTACAATCTTGAAACCCAGATTTGGCGAGCATCTTAAAGACTGAGGTGTTAAGCCTACTTGACAAACTTCTTCTTAGTCTTATCGCTAAAAATACGTTATTATTGAGAATGAACGACGAACGAATCAGGGTTAGAAAAGACGTGAGTGAACACGCTCATAAATGTTAAGGGAACTCCAACAAATAAATTATCCAATATTGTGGGGTGGGCATAAGCGCCCGCCCAGTTGATAGGACGGGCGCTTATGCCCATCCCACAAGAAATAGTTGGATATTTTTTACTTGGAAATCCCTAAGAAAGATTCGGGTAATGGATAGGTTTACAGGGAGGGGGTTGGGGGGTGAGATTACTCCTGATCCAAACGCAGCACTGCCATAAAAGCTTCCTGCGGCACATCGACCGTACCCACAGATTTCATCCGCTTTTTACCTTTTGCTTGCTTCTGCAAAAGTTTCTTCTTCCGGCTGATGTCACCACCGTAACACTTGGCTAGCACGTCTTTCCGCAATGCGGGGATGTGTTCGCTGGCAATGACTTTACTACCAATAGAAGCTTGAATTGGTACTTTAAATTGATGCCGGGGAATCAGTTCTTTGAGTTTTTCCGCCATTGACCGCCCGACGTTGTAAGCTTTATCTCGATGGACAATCATCGCCAAGGAATCTACTGGATCGCCATTAATCATGATATCCAGCTTGACTAGGGGATTTTCTCGGTAGGCGATGAGATGATATTCCATACTCGCGTAACCTCTTGTGCGGGACTTCATCTGGTCGAAAAAGTCCGTGACAACTTCTGCCAAGGGTAACTCATAAGTGAGTGTCGTGCGTCCTTTAGTAAGATATTTCATGTCTTTAAAGACACCACGCCGATTTTGCGCCAACTCCATCAAAGTGCCGACGTAAGTTTCTGGCGTAATCATATCTACCTGGACGTAAGGTTCTTCAATTTTTTCCCGTTCGTTGGGAGAGGGTAAGCGACTAGGATTATCAATATCAAGTACCTCGCCCTTGAGGGTTGTCACTTTGTAAACTACTGAGGGGGCTGTAATGATTAAATCCAGGTCGTACTCTCGTTCTAGGCGTTCTTGCACAATTTCCATGTGCAGCAAGCCTAAAAAACCACAACGGAAGCCAAATCCCATTGCACTGGAAGTTTCTGGTTCATAGTGCAGCGCCGCATCATTGAGTTCCAGCTTCCCTAAGGCTTCCCTTAAGTCTTCAAATTGGTCAGCATCGATAGGGAACATGCCACAGAACACCATCGGGTTAGCTTCTGTGTAACCAGGCAAAGGTTCAGTTGCTTTAGCTTTAGAGAGGGTAATAGTATCACCTACTCGCGCATCAGCTACAGCTTTAATTGCCGCTGCTAGATAACCTACTTCCCCAGCATGCAGTTCCTCAACTTGCTTTTGAGTGGGAGAAAGTACCCCAATCTCATCAATTTCGTATTCCTTGCCAGATACCATCAGGTAGATACGATCGCCCTTCTTCAGGGTGCCATCCATTACCCGAAAATACACAATCACTCCCCGGTAGCTATCGTAGTAGCTATCAAAAATCAACGCTCGTAAAGGTTCCGAAACCGTGTTTTGTGGTGGTGGTACACGTTCCACTATTGCTTCTAAAATTTGATCAATACCAATTCCCTCTTTAGCAGAGGCAAGAATTGCACCACTGCAATCTAAACCGATAATTTCTTCGATTTCGCTGACGACCCGTTCTGGTTCTGCTCCTGGCAAATCAATTTTATTCAAAACCGGGATAATTTCTAGGTTATGCTCTAAGGCTAAATAGACGTTTGCCAGGGTTTGCGCCTCCACTCCCTGAGAAGCATCTACTACCAATAGTGCGCCTTCGCAAGCTGCAAGACTCCGGGATACCTCATATGAAAAATCTACATGCCCAGGTGTATCAATTAGATTCAGCACGTACTGCTGACCATCTTTTGCCTTGTAGTTCATCCGGGCGGCTTGCAGCTTAATCGTAATCCCCCGCTCCCGTTCCAGATCCATATTGTCCAGGAACTGTTCCTTCATTTGCCGATCCTCCACCGTGCCTGTAACTTGCAACAAGCGATCGGCAAGAGTGGATTTCCCATGGTCTATGTGAGCAATAATACAAAAATTGCGAATACGAGCCGCAGGAACGTCAGTCATATACTTTTTTAGCTTTAGCAGCAACCAAGGTAAAAACAGCAATATACTTAACGTATTTTAATGCTTTCTTAGCTAAGACGCTGCTTTTTGGAAATGGGGCATGGGGCATGGGGCATAGGGCATAGGGCATGGGGCTACTGGTACAGTTAAGAGTGCGACAAGTAATTGCTGATTTTTCGCGCTCTGTGAGGGCATTGCTCCTTGGCAATAGGGTATTAGGAATTGAAAGGATTATTCCATGCCCCATGCCCCATGCCCCATTCTCTATCAAGAATAGATAAAGGTCTATCCCTAGCTTCTGGTATTCATCACATAGGAGCGTACAATAATCATCAAGAAGTGCAAAGTATAGACATAAGTGGGTAATTGTTACCTACAATTACTCTGATCTAGGAATAGAGCTACTTTACAAAGCCTTAGAAAAAACAAATGAGGGAGTGTATCACCTATGAATATGAAAGAGAAAGCTACCAATACGGAACAAAGACTAGCCGATAAGGTAGAAATTTCTATTAGTCTAGATTCCGACTTACTAGAACAAATTCGACATTTAACCAATGACCCTAGTAAAGTGATTGAAGTAGCGATCCGTCAGTGGTTAAAAGGTGAAACGCCAAGAGATGATGAACTAACGCGCACACCTGTACGCAAACCTTTACCACCTCGGGGTGAATGGAACGATTAAGCCAAAAAATTAGCTATAAATAGAGGATAAAAAAATGTGAATTTTTTCTGGCTTTATTCCTGAAAAATTCAAAACCATCGATTAACTTTGCTCAAGCTGTAAAAATTTATGCAAAACTTTTTGCAGCAACTCGCAAAATTTTTATGGGTTATCTGTTTATCCAACTCAAGTCATGAGTATTACTGCTGATTCCCAACCGAAGAGTCTAGTGTCAAAAAATCAGAAACTTCTTACCAGTAACACTGATGGATTATGGGCGCACTTAGGAGCCGAGTTGGTGTATACGCAAAATGGGACAGGACGTTACTTGACCTTTTATTGGCAAAAAAGTGAGAGCCTGGGGTTGAACCCTGAGCAAATAGTCGAGAATCTAGATGGATATCAAATTTTCGTCCCTGTGGACAAAGATACTTATTTGGAACGGTTGCAGGGGATTTTGACAAGTTTGGTTCCGGAAAGATGTCAGTGCTGGTTTAGCTTCGGTCAGAAGTTGTATGAGTTGGAGTTAACGATCTCTCCGATCATGCCGATATTTGGGAGTGTCGCGACAACTGTTTTGGTGATGGGAAGGCTGCTGCAATCTACAGTCAGCAAAACAGAAGTGAACTTGGCAAGAACGCCAACACAGGTAGATTTAGCTTTACGTTCACAGCAACACCGAAAACTGGTAAGCCAAATTACCCGAAATATCCGGCGCACATTGGCTCTAGATATTATTTGGCAACAAACAGTTGACAATTTGGGGAAAGCGTTGCAAATAGAGCGTTGCATTATCTGTCCCTACCAACCCTCGATCTCAAAAGTGCAGGTTATAGCAGAGTATCATCGGCCAGGGGTCAGATCAATCCTTGGCTTAGAAATAGAAATAGATTCTGAACCTACCTTTGCTCAGGCTTTCTTCACCCTAGAACCAATTTTAGTAGAAAACGCTCAACATCCTCAGTTCGAGCAGCAGAAAATGTTGGTGGTTGCAACTTGCCACCAAGACCAACCAAATGGATTGATTGCTGTGACTCTGGGTGCTGAATGTCACGGGGTGACAGCAGATGAACTGGAAATAGCAAAAGATGTAGCAGATCAGCTGGGAACAGCGATCGCCCACGCAACTTTATACAAAGAACTGGAAGCAGCACGTCAACAAGCTGAAGAAGCCACTCGCCACATCAGAGAGTTCCTTGCTAACGTGACTCATGAATTGCGAACGCCACTAAACGGCATCATCGGATTTTTAAAGCTAATTTTGGAGGGTATGGCAGACGATCCAGAGGAACAAAAGCAGTTTCTCGAAGAATCGCACAAATCATCGCTTTACCTGCTCGATCTGATCAACGATATTCTCGACATTGCCAGAATCGAAGCAGGCAAAATGGAACTGGAGTTGGGATCTGTCAAACTAGATGATCTCTTCAGTGATGTAGAAAATTTCATGCGTCCTCAAGCGGAGGGGAGAAACCTCAGTTGCCGCATGCAAATGCCTGATACCTGCGATGAAATTATTGTCTGTGGCGACTACCAGCGCCTCAAACAAGTGATGTTAAATCTATTGGGTAATGCCATCAAATTTACCCATGAAGGCGGCATAACCGTCAGCGCCGATGTCGTTCGCAAAAAGGTAATATTTCAAGACAAGCAATTTCCCGGCATGGTTAGAGTGCGTGTGGCAGACACAGGTATTGGTGTCTCCCTAGACAAACAAGATAAACTGTTTCAATTATTCTCTCAGGTGGATAGCTCCCGTACTCGCCAATATGGTGGTACAGGCTTGGGATTGGCAATATCCCAGAAGCTGGTAGAAGCAATGGGTGGTGAAGTGAATTTTTATAGTTTAGGTGAAGGGCTAGGTTCAACAGTCACATTTACAGTACCCCTGTATCAACAACCAGTTATGGTTTCAGCTCTGGAAACCAACTCACAAGAATAGATATTGGTCATTGGTATTAGACGAATGACAAATAACAAATAACAAATAACA
>CAZZXJ010000528.1:0-5077 GCA_964657905.1 uncultured Stigonema sp. | reverse complement strand
CTGTCTCCTGTGCATCAAATTTAGTTATGAAAGAGTGCCAACTTACAGCAGCGATATCCACTGAAAATCAGCTTTCTCTGCAAAGGTTGCTTCGGGCGATCGCTCTCTCCAAAGGTCAATTTGCCCTGATTTTAGTCCGGTGTAACTATGGGCGATTAAGGGAGCAAATATTGGTGAAGCTTCGCTCTCTCAGCAAGGATACAAATCTACGCGAACTCGTTGTTTCGCCATCAACCACCTCTCTACACACTGCCATTATCACAGGACTCTTTATGGAGAATCCGGCAGTTCCCACAGCTTCTTTGCCGTCGGCTGTGATGGTTTTTGGTCTAGAGTCAGTTACCATTCTTGAAGACCTGATCATTGGCGTCAATCAAGTACGAGATTTCTATGCCGATAGTTTTCACTTTCCACTAGTGTTGTGGCTACAAGATGAAGTCGCCACATTGCTTTCCAGGGTAGCACCAGACTTTAAAAGCTGGGCTGCAACTACCATCAAATTTGAAATGGAAAAAGAAGATTTAGTCGCTTTAATCAGGCATCAGACGGAATCTCTATTTACCAAAGTTTTAGAAGTAGGTGCTGAAAGGTTTTTATCTAATGCTGCCCTTGATTTAGCTCCTAAATCTCAGCAACGCTGGGAAATTGAGTCTGCTCGTAATGATTTGCAACGCCAGTATAACGTTAAATTAGAACCAGAATTAGAAGCTGGTCTCGAATTTGTATTGGGACGTGATAACTACGCCAACGATCAAATCGATGATGCCCTATGCCATTTTCAACGAAGCATAGTGATTTGGGAGGAGGTCGGGGGAGATGAGGGAGTAATATCATCCCCCTCATCCTCATTACTCCGGCAAGCAGTAGTACTATTCCACTTAGGGCTGTGTTATCGCCGGATGGCAGATTTACGTCCCGGTGTTAACAGAAGTTACTGGCTTAAAGCGCTATCTTGGTTCAGACAATGCTTAGAGGTATGGTCGGCGGTACAAAGACAAGACTTGGTTGCCAAATTCATTTTGCCTGCTTGTGAAATACTGCTACGCCTACAAGCTTGGTCCGAGTTGCAACAACTGGCTGAAAAATCCCTGGATTTGCATCAAATCTATGGGACACAAGCGCAAGTCGCGCAAGATTATGGTTTTTTGGCAACCGTGGCGGCTGCTCAATCAAACTGGTTACAAGCTTATGAACTGGCTAATACCGCGCTTTCCATAGCAGAGGTTGCTGAGGAGGTTTCGCGACAGCAGGAAAGTTGGTATCTTCTCTTACTTGGGCGTACACAGCGGTATTTGGGTGAATGGGAGGAAGCTATCAATAACTTGGAATGGGCGTCGGTAGTTTGTGAGCTACAGTACGAGCCATCCCTGTACTTGGAGATTGTCGAAGAGTTGCGATCGCTCTACTTTTTTGAACGTCATGACTATCTAGAAGCATTTAACCTCAAAAAAGAAAAAATTCAAATAGAGCATCAGTACGGCTTTCGCGCCTTCATCGGGGCGAGTCAGTTACAGCCGCTACGCTACAGAATTAACCCAGTTTACGGTTCCAAAAAAATCCCATCATCTCCTGAGGAAGTTGCCCAAGAAATAGCAAATTCCGGAAGACAGCAAGATGTGAATCGCTTGATTGAAAGAATTACCCGTGCTGACTATAAACTTACAGTAATTCATGGACCTAGTGGTGTTGGTAAAAGTTCAATTCTCAAAGCAGGGTTAGTACCAGCTTTGAAACAAAAAGTCATTGGTGAACGCTTACCATTGCCCGTTGTCTTGTCTGTTTACACCGATTGGATTAGCGCCACCATCTGTAGTTTAAACCTGGTGGTTTCCCAAACAGAAATACCGCTGATATCAGAAACTTCACCCACTGCAATTGTTGAAAAATTGCGGTTATTAGTTGAACGTAATTACACTATTATTCTGATTTTTGATCAATTTGAGGAATTTTTCTTTCTTCATACAAGATTAACACAAAAATTACAGTTTTACAAGTTTTTAAGTACCTGCTTGAACATTCCATTTGTGAAAGTTATTCTTTCATTACGAGAAGATTATTTGCATTACTTGTTAGAGTTTGAACGCTTAAGTAACGAGAAAATACAAGATGCCTACGATTTAGGGGTGATTAACAAAAACATTCTGGATAAAGATATTCGCTACTACTTAGGGAAATTCTCCAGTCAGGATGCTATAGGTATCATCCATAGTCTTACTCAACGTTGTAAAGATGCGATCGGTCGTGTCTCTACAGATGATGAAGTCATTAACCAACTTGTGCAAGACTTAGCAGGAGAAATTGATGAAGTACATCCCATTGAATTACAAATAGTAGGCGCTCAACTGCAAGTAGAAAAAATTACGACTATTGAGGAATACAAGCGTTGCGGTGGTTCAAAAAAACTGGTACAGCGCTGGCTTGAGGAAGTTATCAAAGATTGTGGTGAAGAAAATCAACAGCTAAGTTGGAAATTACTCTTTGAGTTAACTGATGAAAAAGGTACGCGACCCCTTAAGGCAAAAGCTGATTTAGTAGTTGCGTTGACAACAGAGGGAGTGGGGGAGATAAGGGAGATAGGGGAGCAATATCATTCTGATCTCACCTCCACCCTAGAACTAATTTTAGAAATTTTGGTGGGTAGTGGGTTGGTGCTGCGAGTCTTGGAAGAATCAGGCGATCGCTACCAGTTGGTTCACGATTATTTAGTTGAACCGATTCGCCAAAAAAACAACTACCGTATAGTAGCCGAACTAGAAAAAATCCGATTGGAAAAAACCAGAGCTGAAGTAGCCCAAAAGCTCTCTCAAGAGCAGCTCTATTTGGTTTTGCAACGAAGACTGCGAGAAGCACGTTTAGCAGGCATAATGTTGGCAATAATGGTAGCGACAATCGGAGGATTATGGTGGCAAGCTGACTTACAAAAAAGCGCAGCAGTTGACCAAACCCAAAGAGCTGAACGCAGCGAAACTAACTTGAACATTAGCGCCCTCACTGCCGCTAGTGAAGCTTTGTTTGCTTCAAATAAAGAATTTGATGCTCTATTAGAAAGTTTACGAGCGTTTCAGAGACTCAAACAGACAAATGCAGTCCAACCAGACACCAGAATGCGGGTAGTCACAGCCTTGCAACAAGCGGTTTATGGAGTAACTGAGATAAACCGTTTAGAGGGGCATAATGATATTGTCTGGGGTGTGGCTTTCAGCCCTGATGGTCAGTTATTGGCATCAGGTAGTACAGATCGGACAGTGAAACTGTGGCGTTCTAACGGTGTCTTACTCCAAACCCTTAAAGGTCATAGCGATGCTGTTACCAGCGTGAGTTTCAGTTCTGATAGTCAGTTCCTTGCCTCCTCCAGTCTCGACAAAACAGTGCAAATCTGGCGCAGAAACCCGAATACGGGTGAGTTTGGCCCACGGCCATACAAAACCTTGTCAGGACACGGAGATTGGGTTTATAGCGTTAATTTCAGTCCAGATGGTGAGTTACTTGCGGATAGTGGGAAGGATCAAAGCATAAAACTCTGGAGTGCAAACGGTAACTTAGTAAAAATACTGCGAGGACATCAAGGCGGGGTTAACTGGGTCAACTTTAGTCCTAATGGTCAGTTCCTAGCCTCAGCAAGTGACGACAAAACAGTGAAAATCTGGCGACGAGACGGGAGTTTAGCACAAACTTTGTTGGGACACTTGAAAGGTGTGACATCTGTAGCCTTCAGCCCTGACGGGAAGCTGCTGGCGTCAGGTAGTCGAGACAAAACAGTCAAACTTTGGCTGCGGGAACACAATAGCAGTGAAGACGGCTTCGTCTTTCGTCTTTACAAGACCTTGCAGCATACTGGTACAGTTTGGAGCTTGAAGTTTAGTTCCAATGGTCAACACTTAGCTACAGCAGGTGATGACAACCTGATCAACCTCTGGAATGTCAACGGAACTTTACTCAAAACCTTTAAAGGTCACAACGATGCTATTGCTAGCGTGGCTTTCAGCCCAGATAACAAAGTGCTGGCATCAGGAAGTTACGACAAAAGTGTGAAACTGTGGCGTTTAGATGCCCCAACACTACCCATCCTTAAAAGTCATGAAGATCGAGTTTTGAGTGTCGCTTGGAGCCCCGATGGTCAGATGTTAGCTTCTGGCAGTCGCGACCATACAGTAAAACTCTGGCAACGTTACAGTAGTAGCAGTGGAGTAGAAACGCGGCTCTATAAGACTTTGGTGGGACACACTGATAGAGTCAAGAGTGTCAGTTTTGACCCACTCGGTCAGATGTTTGCCTCAGCAAGCTATGACAAAACTATCAAACTTTGGCGGCGCGACGGCTCCTTACTCCTTACCCTCCAAGGGCATAACGATAGTGTGATGAGCGTTAGTTTTAGCCCGGATGGGCAGTTGTTGGCATCAGCTAGTAAAGATAAGACGGTAAAACTTTGGAACCGTGAGGGCCAGTTGCTAAAAACTCTCTTTGGGCATCAGGGTTGGGTGAATAGCGTGAGTTTCAGTCCTGATGGTCAGGTTCTAGCCTCTGCCAGTGATGATCAAACTGTAAAACTTTGGCGTCGGGATGGTACTTTGTTAAAAACTTTCTCGCCTCATGACAGTTGGGTGTTAGGTATAAGCTTCAGTCCTACTGACAAGCTGCTGGCGAGTGCTAGCTGGGACAACACCGTGAAGTTATGGCGGTGGGATGGCACATTGTTGAAAACGTTGTTAAAGGGTTATAGCGATAGTGTCAACGCTGTCAACTTCAGTCCTAATGGGGAAGTTCTTGCCGCCGCCAGTTGGGATAGCACAGTCAAACTCTGGAGTAGTGATGGCAAATTGATTAAAACTCTCAATGGCCATCGCGCTCCAGTGCTAGATGTCAGCTTTAGCCCCGATGGTCAAACATTGGCATCAGCTAGTGATGACAATACGATAATTCTGTGGAATTTAGACCTAAATAACCTGCTTCGTCGTGGTTGTAACTGGGTGAGTGATTATCTCAAGTCCAACCGCAATGTTGACCAGAGCGATCGCACCCTTTGTGATGGCGAATTCAGCAAGCACTAAGTAATTGGGGAATGGGGCATGGGGCATGG
>CAZZXJ010000527.1:3648-5080 GCA_964657905.1 uncultured Stigonema sp. | reverse complement strand
TCGCTTATTGCTGACACTGCATACAAAAGTGACTTGATCGCCCAGCTAACCTAATGCGCTGAATTGCAGTGCCACAAACTCGACAAGGTTCTCCGGCGCGGTTGTAAACCAATGCCACACCGCCATAGTTACCGTTAACGCCTTTAACGTTGAGAAAATTACTAAAAGTGGTGCCACCAACCTCAATACTGGCTTCTAGCACTTGAATTATACTGGAGCGCAAACGCTCTACTTGCTCTCGCTGCAAATTTGTACACAGAGTTTCTGGCAGCACTCCACTCACAAACAGTGCTTCATCAGCATAAATATTACCTAATCCCGCCACCACTGACTGATCTAGTAGGGCAGTCTTGATTGGACGACGGCGGTTTTGCAGTTTGCTTGCTAAATACTCGACGGTGAATTCAGGTGAGAAGGGGTCTAGTGCTAGTTTTGCCAAACCCGTAATAATGCTTTCTACGGCAACTCCTGAGGGAACCCACCACATTTGACCGAAGGTACGCTGGTCAACAAAGCGTAATTCGCGCTGATCTCCAATAAATAATCTGACTCGCGTGTGCTTGTGTAATGGTTCATCTCGATGTAGCCACAGTAGTTGACCAGTCATTCTTAGATGAACCCCTAGCCAGCCAGCAGGGGGAGATGAGGAAGGGGGGAAGGGGGGAGTGGGGGAGTGGGGGCGTGGGGGGGAAGTAAAAGAAATTTCCCCCACGCCCCCCTTCCTCCCCTCCTCCCTTGCCCCTCTTGTTTCAAGAAGTTCGGCTAGGAGATATTTGCCGCGACGATGCCAAGTAGTGATCGCACTTCCCTTAATTCCAGTTAAAAACTCATCTACGGAAAACGGGTAGGCGATCGTGCGATGAAGCAACACATCTCCACCCGTGATTTCTTGGTTTAGGGTCAATTGATTCAGACCCCGCCGGACTGTTTCAACTTCAGGCAGTTCAGGCATCCATTCAGCAAGCAACGCAGGTTTTTTGAGAGATCTGGGAGATGGGGGAGAAGGGGGAGTACAAGAATTAAAAATTAAAAATGCAAAATTAAAAAATTTTTAATTTTTAATTGGTTTGTCCCCCTCATCCTCGTCATCCCCTTACTTTTTCGCCTTCGCCTTTGGTGCTTCAACCTCTAGTAATTCATTCTCAGCAAAGTTATTGGTGTTGATACCAGAGTAATTCACCTTGTTAAACCGGACAATTACTGGGTATCTACCGCCGCTGCCTTGCTCAATAGACGCCACAGTTCCTAGATCTTGATACCAGTAGGATTCCGGGCGCAGAACACGTACTTTAGAACCACGTTGAACCATGAGTTTCTTCCCTTTAAGTTATCAATCGCCAATATATATATACGGCTAATTGATTTCACTCTACAACTTGACGGTCTCACTAAGAGGCTTTGTTAAGTTATTTGTCTTATTAGGGCATGGGGC
>CAZZXJ010000527.1:0-3548 GCA_964657905.1 uncultured Stigonema sp. | reverse complement strand
ATGCCCCATGCCCAAATCTAAAGATTGGGTACGACCCAATACTGCTCGGTTAAGCGAAAATAAGAAACCCGGTTTCTTGGAGAAACCGGGTTTCTGGCAGATCGACTATCGTTAACCGACAAGTATTGGGGTACGACACATCTTGACAAAGTTTTGATGATCGTTTACTTTGTGTTCGCTAACTCTACTTTGGGGGCATCTTATGCTTTGGTTAAGACGAATACACTTCCCTCGTTACCTCTGCCAATACGCAAATTACTATCTATATAAGTGATGTCTAACCAGCCTTGTTGTTCACTACTATTTAAAGGAAAATCAATCGCAGTGAATTTTTTACCAAGTTCAATTTGTTGGATCAAATTATCTGGATAATCATAGCCTATTAAACGTTGTAAACCGATAATAGAACGCTCAAAATTCACGTTGACGCGACGACTTGAAACTGGCGCAAATTTTGCAGCAACACTGACTAAGCCTTCAAGAAAAGGTAAACCATAAATCTCAGCTATGTTGTAAACGCTGTTATTTTCTACGCGAATACACTGATAAATCTGACCAAGTTTGTACAAGGGAAGTCGATCTAGGTTTAATAGTGCCTTGCTAGTGGTGTATAGTAGTCGCCAATTGCCATTAAGCAAATCTTGAGCTTCCACAGGACGTGGTGTAGGATTAATCTCTTCCAAATTAGCAATTGCTACTAAAATAGCTAGTTTCTCTTGCTCGGTTGCCAATAAACCGCGATTTGTACCTGCGATTGCTTCAAAGAGGGCTGTTTTTGCCATCATCGCCTATCACCTCAAATAACATCTGTATTAACAAGGTATTAATGACCCATGTATAGTCTCATACCACTAACTAATTGGCTGCAACTGTTTACCCTATCAATAATAAATAAAAAATTTCTTGTCGGATTGTGGAGCAAAACAGTTGAATCAACAATTATCAGAACGATTGTCAAGTGATAAACTTTTAATGTCTAGTTACTTTACCCTTGTTGTATCTTCGTCGATATGTTGAATTATCCATTACGTGAAGAACCTCGTAATCAGCGTGCCGCCGTAATTCCATTAAAGCAACAGTCCTCCTTATTAGACTGGTTACAGTCCAGGGGTCGGATACTATCGCGTGAAGTTCACGAACCAGATTTTCTTGAAGACGAAGAAGAAATAGAATCGCTAATGGGTGTAGATGATGGAGGAATTGGCGATTATGACTTCGATGACGACGAGCCGCTGGTTGCAGACGAGGAATAGCCGATTAAGGCGCTCAGGATTGTCGGCAGACACAGTCCTCATTGTTCATTTTTGCTAGTGTGGAGTGAAGGGAAATTTTGTGGACGCTAAATTATCTCCCGCCCGAGGGTTAAATATTTCTGGTATCGGTCTAGTCTCTTTATTGGGTATAGGGCTTGGTGTAGCAGCACTGATTTTGGATGGAATGGCGAATAGGCTGCCTTGGCAAAGTATTTCGCTAACCCTGCCATTATTATTCTGTGCTATGACTTCAGCTGCTATCGGCTACTGGGTAATACCGATGCTGCAAGCGCTGAAAACTGGACAAATAATCCGCGAGGATGGTCCCCAAGCCCATCTAAAAAAAGCAGGTACCCCCACGATGGGAGGTATATTCTTTGTCCCCGTGGCAGTCATAGCTGCCTGTGTATGGTCTAAGTTTGCTGGTGAGGTGCTTGCCGTTTCCGCATTGACACTGAGCTACGGTTTTATTGGCTGGATCGACGATTGGCAAATTCTGCGCTGCAAGTCGAACAAAGGGATTTCCCCCCGCGTAAAACTGGCTTTGCAAATCGCTTTTGCGGCAATGTTCTGTCTATGGATGATTTTTAGTCAACCCTCTAATATTACAACTATTGCTTTACCCTTGGGTTTTTCTCTACCCTTGGCATCACTCTTCTGGCCTTTAGCTGGCTTTGTGCTAGTGGCAGAGAGTAACGCTACTAATCTAACTGATGGCATTGATGGTTTAGCAGCAGGAACGGTAGCGATCGCATTGCTTGCATTAGGTGCCCTGATTGCACCCACCTCACTTGGGTTAATGGTTTTCTGTGCTTGTCTTAGTGGTAGCTGTTTGGGCTTCTTAGCCCACAACCGTAACCCTGCCCGTGTTTTCATGGGAGATACTGGTTCCCTGGCGCTCGGAGGAGCTTTAGCAGCAGTGGGTCTGCTGACTAATAGCCTAGTAGCTCTGTTTATTCTCAGTGGTATTTTCTTTGTGGAAACTCTTTCCGTAATGGCGCAGGTTAGCTACTACAAAGCTACTAAAGGTCCTGATGGCAAAGGCAAGCGCTTATTAAAAATGGCACCACTACACCATCATCTAGAACTTTCTGGCTGGTCAGAATTGCAACTTGTTGCTGTGTTTTACACCATCGGTGCAATTCTGGCTACCCTTAGTTTGATAATTGGTCGCTCGTGATTTTTTGCACGAATAAATGAACAAAGCTCATTAACCCCCGCAATTATCGGGGGTTGTTTTTTTAGTGCTAATGGTAAAAAGGCAATTAGCAATTAGCAATCCTTACGCAATTGACTGACCAAGTGAGCAAGTTCTGGTAATATTAGCTTTTCCATCGCTAGTCGCACAGCATTACTGGAACCAGGAAGGGAGAAGATTAATTTCTGTTGATAAACGCCTGCAACAGCGCGAGATGCGATCGCACGCGAACCTATTTCTTGATAACTTAAAAAGCGAAACAACTCACCAAACCCAGGCAAAGTTTTTTCCAGTAACTGTTCAATAGCATCGTACGTGGTGTCTCTCGGCGCTATTCCAGTACCACCATTGAAAATTACGGCATCTAAATTTAGATTAACACTAAGTAGTTCTACTTGCTGTTGAATATATGCTGGTTCATCTTTAATAATTGTGTAAACTTCTATAGTATGTTTAGCATCTCGCAGTAATTGCTGGATTAACTGACCACTCTTGTCTGTTTCTTTTGAGCGAGTATCGCTGACGGTCACAACTGCACAAGTCACCGTCATGCCTTTAGGATCGGGGTGAGGTTGTTGCGTCATATTTTTGTTAGTTGTTAGTTGAATTTTCTATTAACCACTAACCACTGTACGGGCACGGTTCCCGTGCCCCTACTAACCACTAACTAGTTATTTTTAACTTTTATTAAATCCCAAGCCATTCTCCTCAGAATACCGCTCCATAAATCGCATAAAGCGCTCCCATTCTTGTACGGATTTCATCAAGTAAAGGGCTTCTAATGCTTCCGGCTTACCGTTGAGGAATCTACCCTTGACTTCTCGGGTGATTATTTCTCCTTCTTCGTCAATCATGTACATGCCGGTGATGTCTTCAGTGCTGCTATTGCTTAAAGCCTTGGGTTTTGTGAAAATAAAAGTTGCCGTACCACTATCGCCACTACGCGATCGCGTCAGGCGCACCTCTGGAATTACGTCTTCGTCGATACCTCTGGAAAACTGTATTTTAGCCATGATGAGTGAATTTAAAGATTTATTTTGGTTAATTTAACATTCTCTCATTATTTAGAACTTTGGTAGTATTAAGCTCAAGCGCAA
>CAZZXJ010000526.1:0-5083 GCA_964657905.1 uncultured Stigonema sp. | reverse complement strand
CTTTGTTTGTGTAGCCGCGAATTCCATTCGCCAGGGCTTAAGTTGACACGCATGGCATCCTGCCCGCCCTTGATATCTGGGCGGGCAGGATGCCACCCCACAAGAAACTATATTTGTACAAAACTGACATGTTCCCCATGCATATCGAGGTAGAAGTATAGACTCCTTTGAAAATATCCCTAATTTACAATTAGAGAATTGGTTATAAATTTGAAAAAACTTCGTGACTATTCCTGGAAAATTAGCTATTCCAGCAACACGCACAACACGATCGCTGACTTCTATATTCCAGCATTAGAATGTGCCGTTCAATATGACCGTAAAGCTGGCTTTTTCAGCAGTGCTATTCTCAGTAAAGTAGCCCGTGGCTTGGGTGCAATGCTGCATTCTGGAGGGCGGATGCGGTTAATTATGGGCTGTCAATTTAGTCCACAAGATTTACAAGCGATTCAACAGGGATATACCTTGAGGGATGCACTTTTAAGCCGGATGGATGCTGAATTAAAGCCCCCAGAGAATTTTGCTCAACTCAAGCACTTTGAAATTCTGAGTTGGTTAATTCAAAATAACTATTTAGATATTAAAATTGCTATTCCTCTTCAAGAAAATGGTATTCCAGAAAGTAGCGACCAGCAACTAGACCCACAACATATTTTTCATGAAAAAGTTGGGATTTTCACTGATGGTAATAATGACAGATTAGCCTTTAATGGTTCTAATAATGAATCTATAGGCGGCTGGGAAAGAAATGTAGAATCCTTTCACGTTTATTGTTCTTGGGAAGGCGGACGAGAACTCGATAGAGTTGAAGAAGAAATTTCTAGATTTGAGCAACTTTGGTACAATATAGCACCCAACGTGCGGGTTTTTGAAGTTCCAGAAGCAGTACAAAAAAAATTGTTACGTTACGCACCCCCCGACAAACCTGCCTGGAACCCTCAAACAGAATTTGATACTCGACCAATTGATAATGTTGATGGCTCACAGTTAACTGTTGACAGCGAACAACCAACAGTCATCAGTGAACAAGAACGCTTTGCATTTTTGCAACTCGCTAACATCCACGAACATCCCGGTTGCTTGGACTTTTGTTTAAAATCAATTCCAATAAAACCCTGGCCCCATCAAATTAAAATTCTTCGCCGCGTTGCTGAAAAATTCCCCCAGAGTTTTCTTATTGCTGACGAAGTAGGTTTAGGAAAGACTATTGAAACAGGATTAATTCTGCGTTATTTACTATTAGCTAAAAAAGTCAAGCGCGTACTGATTCTTGCACCAGCAAGCGTCCAACCTCAATGGCTTGAAGAACTGCGGGAAAAATTCAACTTGCTGTTTTGGAGTTACACACACAATTCGTTCACTGTTCACTGTTCGCTGTTGACTGAACAATACCGTCAACCATCAACAAACCCCTGGAATACCTGTGATTTAATCCTTGCATCTTCCCATTTGGTACGAAGAACCGAGAGAATGCACCAATTGCTGGAAGCAGAACCTTGGGATTTAGTGATATTGGACGAAGCACACCACGCACGCCGTAAAAGTCCGCAAGATAGGAAGGAAACACCTAACCGCTTGTTAGAGTTAATGGAACAGTTGAAGGAAAAAACTAAATCCTTGATTCTCCTGTCTGCAACTCCCATGCAAATCGATGCGATCGAAGTTTTTGATTTATTGCATCTGTTGGGATTACAAGGACATTGGAGTTATGGCGATAATTTCTGCAATTATTTCGCCTCGCTGCAAGGAAATATAAAACGCGAAACACTTGACTTTTGGCAAATAATGTGCAACGATTACTTTCGACATGGCGGACAACCTTGCTCTAAATTACAGCAGTATTTGCAAAAAGACCGTATTCTCGCCTACAAGCTACAAGATATTTGGCAGCGAGGAAAGAAAATCAGCAACAACAAACAGTTACTAACCGATCAAGCATTTATCAATACCTCCCGCCAGTACCTGACGGCGAACACTCCTCTAAAAGACTTGATGTTTCGCCACACCCGCGACACCCTCCGCCAGTACTTTCGCATTGGACTGCTGGAAAGAGATATACCCCATCGGGTAGTGCAGGATAATGCTATCACTCTGGAACCTCACAGGGAAGTACCGCTTTATCAAGCAGTTAGCAACTACGTGCGTCATTTTTACCGACTGGCGCAAAAAGACCAACGTTCCTGCTTGGGGTTTTTGATGACGCTGTATCGCAAGCGCTTAACAAGTTCATTTTACGCTATCAAATCATCTTTGCAACGCCGTTTAGATTTCTTATTAACCCAACAAGGAAGCGTTTTAAGTAACGATGATTTAGCAGATTTAGATGATGCAGATGATACTGTAATAACTGGGTTGGAATCCTTTTTTGAACCCGTCGATCCCCAAGAAATCCTGTATCTTGAAGATTTGTTACGACAGTTTGACAACACAGGGGAAGATACCAAACTTTCTCAGTTTATTAAGATTTTGCGCCAAGAATTGATTGAACGCGAAAGTGCGATCGCCTTCACCCAGTACACCGACACAATGGACTATCTCCGCTCAACATTACAACTATTGTACGGCAGTCAAGTTGCTTGTTACTCCGGTCGCGGTGGTGAACTTTACCAGAATGGAGAGTGGTGTATAGTTCCCAAAGAAGAGATTAAGCGGCGGTTCCGTCAGGATGAAATCAAAATTCTCCTGTGTACAGAATCGGCATCAGAAGGTTTAAACTTGCAAAATTGCGGCGTGTTAATTAATTACGACATGCCATGGAACCCCATGCGAGTCGAACAGCGCATCGGCAGAATCGACCGGATTGGACAAAGATATTCTACCGTGCGAATTCACAATTTTTATTACGATGGCACCGTTGAAGCAAAAGTTTATCGAAAATTACGCGATCGCATTAATGCCTTTGCTACAGTTGTTGGTAATCTCCAACCAATTTTAGCTCAAGTCCCCACCTTCATCGAACAAGCAGCAATGAGTGCTGATCCAGAAGAGGAAGACGTTTTAATGTCTGAATTTGACTCGGTCATTGATACGCCACCGTTGCGTCTAGCCATAGAAGAAATCATTTCAATGGATTTGGACGCAGATTTAGCAGAAATTCAAAAACCGATTCATCCTACACCTTTGACGCCAGAGACTATCGAGCGATTATTTACCACCTCAACTATTTTAAAAACTTATGGTGCGAAGTTTGAGAAAAGGAGCGATAGCTTCACTACAGCACAGAGTGTAGATCGCGTTTGGGATCTGGCACACAAAAATCAGAAATGCAGCATTACTTTTTACCCAGACGTGTTTGATGAAATGCCATCGCTGCGACTAATGACTTTCGGCGATCCCTTGTTTGAGGAATTGTTGCATATTGCGAGCGTGAATGCTAAATGATTCCTTTGAGCAGATTTTGGTATTTTACGCTTTACTATTGAACGAAATAAATTTTTGATTTTATGCTCTCTTATTGGGCAAAAGCTCAATAATAGAATCATGCCAACACCACTTCAATGATGAGCATTTGCAACAATTGTTCAATAAGACGTTAAAACTATGACAGCAAAAGCAACTTATCAGTTTGCAGGTAAGACTATCCTGATTACGGGCGGTGCGGGAGATATTGGCAAGGCAACTGCACACCGTTTTGCCGCTAATGGGGCAGGTGTAGCCCTGCTAGATTTGAATGAACCGAAGATGGCAGATGTGGCTCAGGAACTAAAAAGTTACAACGTTCCAGTCGGCACATTTTGCTGTGATGTTACGGCTGCTGATGATGTTGTCAAAGCTTTTACTGGCGCTGTAGAGCAGCTTGGGCGTATCGACTATGTATTTAATAACGCGGGCTATCAAGGAGTGTTTGCCAAGACCGACGAATATCCTGAAGACGACTTTCAAAAGGTCATTAACATTAACGTTGTCGGCGTTTTCCGTGTTCTCAAGGTGGCGGCACAGCAACTATGGGATGCGGGTGGAGGCGCGATCGTCAACATGGCAAGTTATGCAGGGGTGGTTGGTCCGCCAAATATGCTGGCATATGCCGCTTCAAAGTTTGCTGTCATTGGAATGACTCAGACGGCGGCGAAAGATTTGGCTCCCTATGGTATTCGGGTGAATACGCTCTCCCCTGCGCTCATCGGTCCTGGTTTTATGTGGACGCGGCAAACAGAATTGCAGGCAGCAGTGGGGTCGCAGTACTTTGATGCCAATCCCAAGGTAGTGGAGCAACAGATGATCGATTCAGTGCCAATGCGGCGTTTGGGAAGTCTGGAAGAGGTGGCGAATGGGGTAGCATTTCTGATGAGCGACGAGGCAAGTTACATTACTGGATTTAACTTGGAGGTCACTGGAGGGCTATAGAAAATTAAAGATAATTGAGCAAAAATTCTCTCTTTGGGCATATATGCAAAACAAATCATTCCTTTGGGGGCTTACAACCATCGTGGAGTGTTGCTGGAAGAGGGGACAAACAGCCGCGTTGCCAACATTCATCTTCCGTAACTTTATTGAAAAGAACTACCTTCACATAGGGTCATTTTGACGACTGATATCATGTCCGCTTAATTACTTATAATAAAAGCACCCCACTCCTACCCCTCCCCGCATGCGGGGAGGGGAGACAAAGCACAGCTTTGGCGGGGTGGGGTGGGATGTTCTGGGAATTATAAGTGATTTACCGGACATGATATGACCTCACGACTCCTGACTCCTTCTCATCCTCAGCAAAAATGACGAAAGTTGATGAAGAGAGCTTGAGGGCTTTATTCCGCTCACGTATACAAAATGTAAAAAATATAACTATTATTTTGCTAAGTTTATGGCAAGGCGGAGCAGCATGGTTGAAGAAGGCATTCGTCAGGAGGCAGCTATGCTGAAGGAATAAGTCAGAAGGGGATTCAGACCCCTCCTGACTTGGAGCCACTGATATTGAGTTCAGCTCCGTGCTTAAACCCTTGCTTCCTTCGGTCGCCAGACAGGTTCGGACAAAAACGATCTGCGGATAAATCCCTTCTGACGAATGCCCTCAGCATAGCTGCCTTTCTTGATAAAAATTATTGATAATCTCTATTAATAAAGCTCTAGAAAAGCAACGGCATTT
>CAZZXJ010000525.1:0-5093 GCA_964657905.1 uncultured Stigonema sp. | reverse complement strand
TATTCTATACAATGTTAATTATCAGGACGAGTTCTTTCGCCCTAACAGTCTTAGTTCACGATCCCACGCACTATTCAGCTAATATGAACACAAATAGTACATATTTTCCCGCTGTTCAGTTCAGAATTGCTAGACCAACAGATAAACTTGCAAAAGTGGTTGAGTTTTATGAGGATGGCTTAGGTTTGAGAAAGCTGTACTCGTTTGCAGAGCATGAAGAATACGACGGAGTCATGCTTGGATTGCCCAACCCTCAATATCACTTAGAATTTACAACTCATAAAAGTGGAAGTCCTTGTCCTGCTCCAACGAAAGACAACTTATTGGTACTATATATACCTGAGTTAGAAAAAATAGCCCAAATCAAAAACCGTCTTGCCAGTTTGGGATATCCTGAAGTGGAGCCAGAAAACCCGTATTGGAAAGGCAAAAGCGTAACGATTGAAGACCCTGATGGTTGGCGTGTGGTGCTTTTCAATGGAAAGTTTGAAATAGAGTGATGTCGGTCACATATGCCCTTCTTTGTACGTGAAGCCACTTTAGAAGATATAGACCTAGTTTCAGATATTCTCTGTGAGGCTGTTTTGTGGCTTGAACAAAAGAATATGCCTCTTTGGAGAATGGATGAGATTTCCCTAAGCTGTCTTTATCCAGATATCAAAGTAGGTTTGTACTACATTGCTTTCCGGGCAGATTCTCCTGCTGGTGTCGTTAAGTTTCAGCTTGAAGATAAACTATTCTGGCCTGATATCGATAACGATGATTCAGCTTTTATTCATCGTTTAGCTGTACGACGCAGCTTTGCAGATGGCTCAGTTTCAACAGCTTTGTTAAACTGGGCAGTGGAGTACGCTCAAAAGTTGGAGAAGTGCTATCTACGATTAGATTGTGCAGCAGATCGTCCAAAATTGCGATCGCTCTACGAAAAATTTGGCTTTATTCACCACAGCTATAAGCAAGTTGGACCTTTTTTTGTTGCACGTTACGAATATAAGCTCTAATTAAAGTGCTTCACCAAAGGACTATATAGAATAAAAAGTAGAGTTGATAAGGATGACAGAAAAAATCGTTACAATCTCCAGTTTTCATGCCCATGTCTATTACGATACTGACACTCGCGATATAGCTGCTCGCATCCGTGAAGAATTGGACACTAGATTTGAGGTACAGCTTGGGCGCTGGCGTGATGAACCCGTTGGACCGCACCCAAAATCGATGTATCAAGTTGCATTCTTAGCAAATCAATTTGCTGAGGTCGTCCCTTGGTTAATGCTTAATCGCCAGGGGTTGGATGTTCTCGTCCACCCGAATACAGGTGATGCTGTGGCTGATCATGCGGTACATTCTTTGTGGTTGGGGGAGAAATTGGAGCTGAATATTGAGGTCTTAAAAGCAGCTTAATGCAACCCAATCAAAAGTACTACAAGTAGCGATTCAAGTTTTTGGAGATTGTGAATCTTTAAATTTCCTTATATTTGAATGCTACTCAAATTAATATTTCCAAATTACATGGATTGTTGCTTTGAGTTCTTCTGCAAAGTTTCCAGAAGGCTCAACGGCTAGTAATGCTTCTTTGATATCTGCTTCAAACGCTTCGGCTTTATCTCCATAGAAAATTTTGAGAGAGAAGGCCGTAGTGTATAAGTAGCCAATATAGCTAGAGACTGTCCAGGATTTTATAAAGGGCACTTCATATATTTGCTGGCGAGCAAAAGGGGAATTAGCAATTACAACTTCGTGGGGAGGATCAAGTGGTTTACGAGTACCTTGTCCTCTTTGTCCAGTTCGTCGCTCCTCACCTAACCATTTTTTCACTACTCCAACAGCAGCTTGTTTCCAGGGTAGAGAACTTTGCCAAGGGTTATCACCAGTGTTAAGCAGTGCGATCGCACCATCATCTGCGAGTAACTCATAAAGACGTTCTAGTACGAGTTTGCGTTCCATCCAGTGGAAGGCTCTGCCAATGGTAGCTAGTTTAAATACCCCTAAACTAGGGTTAATCAGTTCTGCTCCTTGCTCTAACCAAGTAATATTATTTGCTCCTACAGATGCTGCTTGACGTTGCGCTTCCTTGAGCATGTCTGGATCGGGATCAATGGCAACGACTTCCTGAAATTTGGTTCGCAGGGGAATTGCAATTAAACCTGGCCCAGTACCCAAATCAAGGAGTCGTCCCTGACCATTGAGATGAAATATTTCGGTTAGTTTATCGAAGACAGCAGGTGGATATTTAGTTCTATACTGAGCATAATTCTCAGATGCACCCTCAAATAATGTTGGGTCGTAGTTGGGAAGTGTTTTCGGTTGGGTCATATATTGACTTTTGACTTACTCAGGAGGGGTTGACATTCTATTCTATGCAGAAAAATAATTGCTACAGCTGGGAAATTAGCTGTTTGCAAGCAATCTTGGTAAATCAAATCCAAAGTTGTATTACTTTTGAGTCGCCCCAACAGCAACAGGTTCGCCGAGAATCTTGGCAAATCGTTCTATATAGAACTCCACAGGATTTGCAACTACCTTCACAGAGTCGCGTTCTCGCACCGTATTCCACCATCTCTGTAACCGAGGTGTTTCTGTTGGCAGGTTGAACTGACGGAAGTGTTCTAGAACTGGTAAGCGTTCAAACCAAGGATAGAAGCTGATATCAACTAAACTCAGCTTATCACCCAAAAAGTAAGAACCATTCCCAGACAGCTTACCTAATCCTTCTTGTTCAATGTATAAAAGAGCTTCTGTAAACTCTCTTCTTCCCTGTTCTTGTTCTTCGGTATGTTTACTGCGCAGAAATTTGTTGAATGCAGGTAAAAGAAGGGTATTGGCATAGTCTATCCAGATGCGAGCAATGGCTTTTACTCCTGGAGAGTAGGGTAACAAAGACGGTTGTGGAAAAACTTCTTCTAAGTATTCATTGATGATGGCAGATTCATAGATTTCGACATCTCCATGCTTGATTGCAGGGACTTTGCCATAGCGCGAAATCTGTGTGAAATCTGCGGTTTTATTTTGGAGATTTATTTCTGTAGAAGTGAACTCAATGCTTTTTTCCAGCAAAACAACACGGGTACGCTGAGAAAAGGTAGAAGCTTTAGCGAAGTAAAGATGTACTGTACTCATGGAATTCTCCTTGGTAAGTATTACGAGTACTCGTTTGCGATTTCTACTCCCTACAACAGCGAAGCGATCGCTCTCTATAGTCGGTATCGGACAATGCCATCCCAGATTGAAGCCCTCATACTGAGTAACTCGTTTGACCTGTGAGGGGCAAATAATCTAATTAGCTGCCATTTTGTGACAGACAAGTTTATAATACTGTTTCTTAACCAATTTATCGTACTTTAATTATGATTATTGCACAGCGTTGAATGAAAAACAAGCTTTGTCACAAAAAAATATGTATGCCTAATTGTTAGTTTACCTAAATGATTTATGATGTTATGTGACGATAAATAGATGTACATGGAAAAGAGCGTTTAAAGTATATTTTTATTCCATTACTGAGAGTATTCACCAAATCGATGTAGCACAACGTATCTACGAAACTGCCATATTGTCTGGCTTTTTCGGCTTGCGAATCATTGAGGACTATTTTGATAGGTATATTTAACAGCATGATTCCACTGAGTAGCTCAAGGTAATTATTGTATAAGCAGCCTTAAATGTAAGTGTCTGGAGAAAGAGCATGACTGAACTTGTGAGTGGAGGGTGTCTCTGCGGTTATGTGCGATATGAGTACGATGGAGAGATAGGTTCAGCAAATTATTGCCACTGCCAAGACTGTAGAAAAACAACAGGTAGTGCTTTCAATATTGGGTTGAAAGGTCGTCATATGTCTGAGATAGACCAAGGTTAAAATTATTTGCTCCTTTATAGATAGTTTAGGTTTACGACCACCTCCACTGGAGATTATTCTAATTTTCTGTGATTCTAGTAAAGCTTGTTTTTCTTCATGGAGTTTTTCCGCATTTTGAAGTAATATTTCTAGTTCAGAGTCAATCGCTTCGCTCAAATTAAAAATTAAAAATTAAAAATTAAGAACCACCAAAATAAATTTAGGGGCTTGAAAAAAGGACGCCTTTTTCCTCGCCCAAGGGGCGACACTGCGCGAACGCACTACGTGTCTCGTAAAAAATCAAATTCCTTCTCCATAAATGAATAAGGTGCATGAAACCTAAATTTATTAATTCAAAATTGTTTATTTCTTAATCTTAAATTTTTAATTTTTAATTTTTAATTATTTTGGTCACCCAACCCGATTAATCGTTGTGTTTCTTGAGGATTTGCTTCGATATACTCCAGTATTGAACTCATAAGTTTGGTGTAAAAAAACATTATTATATTCTTTCACCACAAAACATTACTATTTCGGAGATGTCTAATAAATGGTATCCATGTTTAGCTTTGTTTTGGTGCTGATTGTGGGCCTGACAGCTGGAGCTATTAGTGGCGTCATAGGCACCGGATCCTCTATTATGCTATTACCTGTGCTTGTTTTTTCATTTGGACCCAAGCAGGCTGTACCCATTATGGCCATTGCTGCCATAATGGGTAATATCGCTAAAGTTATGGCATGGTGGCGTGAGATTGATTGGCGAGCTGTTTTAGCTTATTCTATCCCTGGCATACCTGCTTCTGCACTAGGTGTTCAGACCTTAATAATTTTGCCGGCGACTATTATAGATATTTTTCTTGGACTATTTTTTATTACCATGGTTCCACTTAGGCATTGGTTAAGTCACAAAAATGTTAAAGTAGGCCTAGTGCAGTTGTCTATAATTGGTGGCATGATTGGCTATTTGACGGGCATAGTAGTTTCCACTGGCCCGCTGAGTTTATCCGCTTTTGCATTTTATGGACTTGTTAAGGGTCCATTTCTTGCCACGGAAGCAGCTAGTTCACTGACGATATTTATGAGCAAGGTTATTACATTTCATGAATTAGGGGCGTTGCCAGCTGATGCCATTGTTAAAGGGCTCATCACAGGGTTGTCATTAATGCTCGGATCTTTTGTTGGGAAAGCTTTTGTTGTGCGAATGAACCCAAGGCTCTTTCAGATGCTCCTTGACGGGTTATTGATTGTCTCAGGAATAGTG
>CAZZXJ010000524.1:1974-5100 GCA_964657905.1 uncultured Stigonema sp. | reverse complement strand
AACTACTAACCACTAACTACTAACCATTCCTCATCTCCCGCTACTCCTGTACGGGCGGGGGAACCCCGCCCCTACCCACTCCCTTTGGAGATCCGCTCAATTATGCGGGTGGTGGAACGGTTTTCGACAAAAGGCAAAAATTCAACTACACCGCCTAATTGTTCTACCAACGGTGCTTCTGGAAGAGTTTGTTTGGTGTAGTCACCGCCTTTGACATAGACATCGGGGCAAATTAGGCGGATCAGGTTGCTTGGGGTGTCTTCTTCAAAAGCAACTAGGTGGTCAACACAACCCAGTCCGCTCAAAACTTGCATACGGTCTGACAACGGGTTGATCGGGCGAGTTGCTCCTTTAAGTCGGCGGATGCTGTCGTCGGAGTTAACGCCGATAATTAGAATGTCGCCTAATGCTTTGGCACGATTGAGATAAGAGACGTGTCCGGCATGGAGGATGTCAAAACAGCCGTTGGTGAAGACTATTTTGCGTCCTGCGTTGCGGTATTCCGCGACAAGGGGGACGAGTTTATTGGTGTCGGGGATGTGTTTGTCAGTCAGGGGAGTGGGGGGAGTGGGGGAAAGAAATTGCTGTAGTTCTTGTGCAGAACAAGCGGTGGTACCGTCTTTTGCTATAACTACAGTAGCGGCGACGTTGGCAAAATCGGTGGCTTCGTGTGTCGTAGCACCAGCAGCGAGAGCAAGGGCTAGAGCGCAACTGAAAGTGTCTCCTGCTCCTGTGGTCCGGGCGGGGATTGTAGGTTGAGTGTAGGTGCGGTGTGGTGGGAAATTATGTTCAAAAATAATTGCACCTTCAGCATCCAAGGTGACAGCAGCAATTTTTGCACCTGTAAGGTCGAGTAGCTTTTCCCCATAGGGTGTGATTTGCTCTGCACGAGAGATCCCCCCCTTAATAAGGGGGGGCAGGGGGGGGATCGCCAGTAACTGCAAAACTTGATCGTAATTTGGTTTGACTGCGGTGAGGTCAATGTGACGGTAGGCGGTGAGGTTTTTAGAGTCAACCACTAGGATGCGCTGATATCGGTGCTGAAGTTCCGCAATAGCATCAATTACCCTTTCTGTCAACAATCCATAGCCGTAATCTGAGACAATAGCGGCATCACATTCTGGAAAAGTTCGCTCAAGTTGATCAATCAGCACTTGCTCACTACGGGTGTCAATTGGATTGGTGGTGCCAGAGTCAAATCTCACCAGTATTTGCGACGACGCCGACACCCGTTGCTTAGTCAACGTCTGTCTATCCCCTTGGATAAAGATGTGTTTTGTGTAAACATCACGTTCTGAAAGTGCTTGCTGTAGTTTGTCACCCTCCCAGTCATCCCCTATAACCGATATAAATGTTACACGACCGCCGAGACTGCGGACATTAACAGCACTATTAGCAGCACCTCCAGGAACATATACGCGATTGGTGACGGTTACAATCGGCACAGGTGCTTCTGGACAAAGGCGATCGCTATATCCTTCTAAATAGCCATCAAGCATCGCTTCACCAATGACGATGACGTTCAGATTAGCGATTTTATCTAGCAGCTTTATTAAGTCAGGTTTCACCAACATTCTCCCAAATTAGTGCTTAGCACTTATCGCCATCAGTACGTAGGGTGCGCCCTTCGTAGTGTAACGCACCATTTTCCAGCGGTGCGTTACGCCGCCACCACTTAAAGTTTTAGTATAAATTTATACATTTGTGCCTAACGCACCCTACTGGAATTTAATTTTTACCTGTAGAAACCGTACAGTATGCTCTCTACAATCTCAGATCAGATAGTATCACTTGTGCCGCTACTGCGAGGTCAGTAGCAATATAATGTGGCGTTCTCTGAGGAGACAAATGCCACTCAGTTTCATTACCATTATCTAGCAAAATTGTTTTGCACCCTGCACGACGCCCAGCTTCCACGTCATTAAGGATGTCACCAATAAACCAAGAATTTTGCAAATCGATGCCGTGTTCTTGGGCTGCATGCAGAAGCAAACCGGGTGCAGGTTTACGACACTCACAAGCGATCGCCAATTCTGGCATCACACCATCAGGATGATGGGGACAGTAGTAAAAACCAGCGAGATGAATGCCTTCGTGTGCCAACAGTTGACGCAATCGTTTTTCCACTGCTAGAAGCGCAGATTCTGGAAAATAACCACGTGCCACCCCTGACTGGTTGGTAATCACAATCAACTTGTACCCGGCTTTCTGAAGGAAAAGCAATCCCTCAATTGCACCCGGTGTTAGCCTAATTAGCTGTACATCAACATTATTCGGCACGTCCTCAATGAGAGTTCCGTCTTTATCCAGAAATACGGCTTGAAACATAAATTATAAATTATAAATGCAAAATTAATAATTTTTAATTTTTAATTTTGCATTTTTCATTGATTATGGCCAAGAACTCTCACCCATTGGTAGAACCATCATTTCCGGAATGACTGATCCCTCTGGCGTAGACAGCAAAAACCGAATAGTTGCTGCCACATTTTTCGGATCTTGTAACTTGGTAACATCAATATCTGGGAATCGGTCTAGCAAAAATGGCGTTTGCATCCCACCGGCAACCAAGGCTGTTACCTTTATATTGTAAGGACGTGCCTCCACGTGCAGAGCATGGCTAAAGCCTAAAAGTCCCCATTTACTGGCATGATAAGCTGAAGCATTTGCCCAAGCGCGTTTTGCTGCTGTGGAGGTGATGTTAATAATATGACCGGTTCCCTGTTTTTTCATCACAGGTAAAACAAATTTTGACATGATGAAGGGAGCGCTTAAGTTAACTGCTATAATCCGATCCCAATCTTTAATTGAAAGCTCCTCAATCGATAGGGTGACATCTGTACCTGCATTGTTAATTAAAGCATCTAAGCTTCCGTACTGAGAGACAATCTTACGGATAGCAGTTTCTGCTTCCTCCTCGTTGGTAACATCTAGCACCAAGGGCATTGCTGGGAAGCCATGAGCTTGAATTTCCCCAGATACCTTATGCGCTAGATCCTCTCGGATATCTGCAACAACAACGCTAGCACCAGCTGACGATAAAGTGTGACAGACAGCTTCACCCAGTCCGCGTCCACCGCCTGTAACCAATACTACCTTGCCTTTGAGTTCTTCCATATTTGTTGA
>CAZZXJ010000524.1:0-1964 GCA_964657905.1 uncultured Stigonema sp. | reverse complement strand
CATTAGCAATTAGCAATTAGCCATTCCCTTTTCAACCAATTCGCACACAAGATGCAGTACAAGGTGTTGTACCTCCTGAATGCGTTGGGTGTCAGTTGCTGGTACGACTACCGCTAAATCTGCTAGTGGCAGTAATTCTCCTCCATCGCCACCTAGTACAGCGATAGAGTTGATGTGGTTTTGACGGGCAGTTTTGAACGCTTCAATCAGATTGCGCGATCGCCCACTCGTACTAATGCCAAGTAATAAATCCCCCGGTTGAGCAAAAGTTTCTACCTGTCGCGAAAAAACGTACTCGAACCCAACATCATTCGCCCAAGCAGTTAAAAAAGCTGTATCCGCACTCAGGGCTATTACCGGAAGTCCCGCACGTAAGGAACAGCGTAATTTCCCAACAAATTCTGCTGCAAAGTGTTGAGCATCTGCCGCACTACCACCATTACCACAGACAAGCACCTTGCCCCCATTAGCAAAGCAAGTGCTCATTGCCTTTGCTGCTTCCACAATTGCAGGTGCAAGAGTTTGTCGGGATTTTTCCATCGCCGCGATCGCGTAAGCAAAACTATCATCAATCAGAGAGTAGGCATGTAGGGGCGGGGTCCCCCCGCCCTTACAAGAGTAGGGGAAGAGACGTTCCGCCGGAACGTCTCTACGTCCGTGTGGAGTAGGGGGGGAAAGAAGAATTTCTCTCTCCTTGTGAGTCATGACTTTCTCATACAGGGATGCAACAGTACTCGTTACCTGTTTCCAGGTAAACATATTATGGGTGCGTTGTATTGCTTGACGACTAAAGACTTCGCGTACTTGGGGATTTTCGTAGAGATAGGCAATTCGTGCGGCGATGGCGTCTGGGTTATTTGGCGGTACAAGATAACCTGTTTCACCATCTTTGACTGTAAATTTAATTCCACCGACATCAGAACCGATCACAGGCGTTCCACAAGCCATCGCCTCTAAAGGCGTAATTCCAAACGGTTCATACCAAGGAGTCGTAACAAACACATCAGCGGCACTGTAGTAATACTTAAGCAGATCGCGGCAGCGGCGACCGACAAATGTCACTTGCGACTCAACGCCTTCTTCAGTGGCAATTGCCTGCAAACGACTGATTTCAGGTGTGAGACGGGGATCTGGGTCTTCTGATTCACCACCGACAATGAGGAGCCTTGCCGGGATGTGATACTGTTGCTTGAGTTGTGCAAAAGCACGAATCAGCAGATCGACGCCCTTACGCGGCACCAAACGCCCTAACTGGAGGATAAGACGCTCAGACGGCGGTAACCCGAGCATTTGACGAGCGGTAGTTTGATCGACTTGCCAAAACTCACCAGCATCAAAGCCACAGGGAATAATGGTGATTTTCTCTGTTTTGGCGTGGTACAGACGCAGCAAGTCTTCCTCATCCTGTGGACATTCAGCGATTATATGGTCAGCTTCTACAACAATGCGGTCTTCAATCGCAAATCGCTGATCGGGAAATTCGTCGGCACTACCTTGCCAGAAGCGCCGCACACGACCGAGAGCATGAAAAGTGACAACAAAAGGAATACCCAATACCCGCTTCATTTCCGCCGCCACCATTGCTGACATCCAGAAATTTGCATGGATCAGGTCGTACTTGTGCGCTTCCTTACAGGAGGATAATGGTTCGTTTTGACAAAAACTCAGAACATAATTGGTAAATTCTTCCATATACGGCAGCAGGTCTTCTTTACGCACGTATATAGGAGGACCTGCGGGAACGTTAACAATCCGAACATTATTCATCCATTGGATAATTTCTGGCAATTCCTCACTATCCCGCCTTGTAAAAACATCAACTTTGTAGCCTAAAGCTGCTAAATGTTTAGCGATTTGTCCTACATACACATTTTGACCGCCGCTATCTGCACCCCCAAAAGTGCCAAGCGGTGAGGCATGTTCGCTAATTAGGGCAATAAATTTAGTCATTTGTTATTTGAGAT
>CAZZXJ010000523.1:0-5104 GCA_964657905.1 uncultured Stigonema sp. | reverse complement strand
AATGCTATAGTCTTCGGAGAAGGCATCCCGCAATGCCTACGCACTTCATGGCAATAATGTTCCCAAAAAGCTACACAAAAGCGCGATCGCCGACAAAGTTCTTTAGCTGGTAAAGCTTGCAGTTGCCTCTCAGCTAGATTTATATCTGCGGTAGATTTCTCATAGTTGGCGTCGCCCCTTACATTTATCCAGAGTAGTTATGAAGCCAGTCCCCTACAAGCATAGGCTGGTATAAAAGCTAGTCATTAATTAGCTTGCTTTTCTAAGAGATATGTAACAAGATGTAAAACCTGAGTGATTTCTTTAAGAAATATTGCGAGCTTTTCATACATTTGTTAATTTGTGAATGAAGCCAAATCAATGAACATTTGTACTTAGAGGAGGTTCAATGATGTCAAGTTCGATAATGACGGTTGTGGTAGTGCTAATCCAAGGCTAGTTTTTAGCTTCTACTATCAGTACCTAGGCTTACTTTCCTAACCAAGTCCATAAAAATACTCATTAATCCTTTCCTCCGCCTAAACTTGTGACCGACTGATAGGCATGAAAGTAACATGAGTTTTGATGTATTCCACAGTAGTGAAACTGCCTGTGAATTTTTATAGTCAGACTTTTTCACAAATTAAGAATCAAATACGGTTTCATCTTTCTAGTCAGACTCATTCTTGGAGATGTCTATTCAAGATTGGCAATTCAACGTTTAAGTAATGGAAGTTAGATGAGATCAGTGATAACCATAGACGCTCTTTATTCAATTAAACGATTGAATAATTTGTTCTCTGGAAGTCCTCAATTAGATCGAAAAGGATAAGACAAAGAGTGAATATAATTAGAAAACAAAATTCTGAAAATTTATTAGAAGATAAGAGTGGATCGCGTCGTCGGGCTATTCTGCACACTGCTCCACTGCCGGAACCTATTACTCAAAATATTGAGGCTATCATAAAGTTACATGCTCGCCATGAACAAGACGTATCTCAACAGCAGCGGACTGTGGAAACCGTAACTGCTTTTGTCGGTCGTCCAGCATTCTTATACAGCATCCTGCTCGCAATTACCCTGTGGGTAGTACCCAATGCTTTGCCACGGCGTTTCGGCGTACCGCGATTCGACCCCCCTCCGTTTGCCTGGTTGCAATTTGCACTCACCACTGCTAGCTTGCTAGTAACCACAGGGGTACTGGTAACGCAAAATCGGCAAGAAAACCTGGCGGAACAACGGGCGCAGCTAACCCTGCAACTGAACCTGCTATCCGAGCAAAAAATTGCCAAACTCATCGCCTTGCTTGAGGAACTGCGCCGCGATCTTCCCGATGTGAAAAATCGGTACGATCCCGAGGCGGAAACGATGAAGGAAGCTACTGACCCACATGCGGTAATTTTGGCGCTGGAAGAGACATTAACACGAGAACTAGAAGCTTTTCAGAAAAGGAAACATTGAACTAATAAAGTGCGGCTGATCCTAAAGCTATAGATGAGAATTGCTGCTGAAAAACAATTGCCTCTCTTTTCTACTCCCTACTCTGGTAACTTTGCGAACACCTGCTCAACTAACTTATGAGCCTTAGTATCCAAACGCTGCCAATCCACATCACCGGTTTCATCAATTAAACTAGTATCAATAGCAACTGCTTCATCTCCTGGCATGTAGTCAACGAAAGACACTTGATAACACAGATCCCACATATCGATGGTGAGTGTTTGCTCTTGACGCTGTAAACGCAGATGGTATCCTGGATGGGGTACTGGTAAACGGGAAAGAGTATTTCTGATTTCCACAGCTTGTTCGGGTGTTGCAGCTTCTAGTTCTTGCAAAAGCTGGGTGACGATCGCTTTAGTTTCTTCAGTTGTGCCAGCAGACCAAATCAGCACATCCTGGTAAATTCCGGTCCAAGGAGATACGTCAAGCAGCTGGCGGATATTATCGACAACACGAATGAAAATAGGTTGCATGAGGAGTTCAGCCTGCTGCCATGCAACTGAGTCGGTTATTTTGGGCGGCATGGTTACTAAAAAAGGATCTTGAAATAAAAATTAACAGTGTGTATTTATTAAAAAACTGGGTTTTACATCCAAATCTTTTCTCAAGATAGCGGATTTTATCGCCCAAGATTTGGAGATACTTATTACAACCCCGAAAAGTGGGTGCTAAAACTGGGGAGTGAATATGATAGGCAAGCTGCTAGACCATCGTTACCAAGTTATTAGAGTCCTCGCCACGGGAGGATTTGGTCAAACCTACATTGCCCGAGATACCAAAAGACCGGGCAACCCCATCTGCGTTGTCAAGCACCTCAAACCCGCCAATTCCGATCCCAAAGTGTTTGACACCGCCAAGCGCTTGTTTCAAAGCGAAGCTGAAACCCTAGAACAATTGGGTCACCATGACCAGATACCCCGGCTTCTAGCTTATTTTGACGAAAACCAAGAATTCTACCTAGTACAAGAATTCGTAGAAGGGCATCCCTTAAGTGAGGAACTACTCCTCGATCAAAGCTGGAGCGAAGGCCAAGTCATTCAACTGTTGCAGGAAGTTCTAAGTATCTCGATATTTGTACATCGCCAAGGCGTGATTCACCGCGATATCAAACCAGATAATATTATACGTCGTACCTCTGACAATAAATTAGTTTTAGTAGACTTTGGCGCTGTTAAACAGTTGCGAGCATCCACCTTACAGGCTTCGCGAACACTCATGTTTACCGCAGCAGGAAACCCCTCCGCTACGGTAGCAATTGGTACTCCTGGCTATATGCCCACGGAACAAGGACAAGGCAAACCCCGCCCCAACAGTGATGTCTATGCCCTTGGCATTATTGCCATTCAAGCGCTAACGGGAGTACCGCCAATGGATTTGCAAGAAGACCCCCAAACTGGTGAAATCCTCTGGCAGCATTTAGTACCTGTGAGCGAGGACTTGGCGGCGGTCTTGACCAAGATGGTACATTATCACTTCAAAGACCGCTACCAAAGTGCATCTGAAGCACTGCAAGCATTGCAGTCATTTGCCCCACTCTGGGCATCTGAGGAATACCCCCAAAATTTTGGCTACCAACCAATTCAATCCCAACCTCCACAATCTCGGCAGAAAACCATCGCCTTTGCTCCAGCATATCCTGCGGCTCCAGCAGTACAAGCAATTGCCAAACCAAAGCGCAAAAGTTCTAGTGAACCGGACTTGTTGCAGCTATTAATTTTGGTAGGTTTAGCTGCTGGTGCTGCTGCTGTTACCCCACTTGTTGTCAAGAATGTGCAAAATTTTGCGGGCCAGATCGCGGGTTCTGACTCGACCTCAGCACAAAACTGCTTGGCTGTGGTCCAAGGTAATTCTAATATCCGTTCTGAGCCTAGTTCCATTAGCTCTAAGACTATTGAGAAAACTATTACCAATGACACTAAGTTAGAAGTAACAGGCAAGCGAACCTCACGCGGTTGGGTGCAGGTCAAACTTGACCCTAAACACAAGGGTTGGGCCCATTCCGATACCATAGAAAATAATGAAGAATGGGTTTCTTGCCTGCGAGACAAGGGGATTGCGATTAAAACATTAGATGATAATGACTTGATTGCTGATCGCCCGACTCCCAAGGCAAAAGCAAAACTTGTTGTCAATATATCAACTCAATCACAAGAGAAATCAGAACCATCACCAACACCAAAAGAGAAATTACCACTAAAAAATAATGGTGACAATGGTGCTAAAACCTTGGCACAAGCCAGAAAAAAATATGAATCTGGAGATTTACAGGGAGCGATCGCGCTGCTGAACTCAATTACTTCCAATCCTTCTGCTGTCAAAGAGACAGCAGAGATGGGTGCGCATTGGCAGCAAGATTGGACTAAAGCGGAAGATCTCTTCAATGACCTTAATACGGCCCTTGCCCAAAGGCAATGGAATAAGGTTTTAGCTTATAAAGACCATCAAGAAAAGTTGCCCAATATTCAATACTGGCGCGATAAATTAGAACCATTGTTTCAGCAAGCCACTGAAAATCTGGCAAAACAGCAGCCTACTCAACTAGACAACCCTAGTAATCAAAACCATCCTAAAGAAAAAATTCTCAAGACTGAGAAACTTTAGTTTGTTGGGGAATTGTTGATTGTTGATTGTTGATTGTATTTACTAATAACAACTAACCACCAACAATTAACAATTAACAATTATTGTCTAGCTATTTTTTCATTTGTGTAGGAGACATATTTGTTGGTGGGGAAGCAATCTGCTGTTGGAGGGCGGCGGTGTAAAAGTACACTCGGTCACAATATTGAGTTTGGCTAGCGCAAACAGCCTCTATGGCAACGTTAGTGACATTGCTGACATCAAGTGATAAAGAAGTTTGCTGTGTAGGAGCAACAGTGCGAGTTTCAGCAGGCTTACCATCTAAGTAAACCCTGACCTCAACACCTGGACTTTTTGTGTCATTGTCACGCATTCCAAAACCTAGATTTAGGGTTTGAAACACAGGTTGAGGACTGTAACTTGGCTTAATGTTACAAGTTATGGAGGCAGACCGGTAGCCCGGTCCTAGATAAAACTGACTTGAATAAATGGCTTTGCCTATAGAAACATCAAGGTCTTGCTCACGGACATTACCAACTCCACTGTCAACACATTTAGCTCTTAATAGGGAGATAGGACGCATAGGACTCTTTGCTTGAGCCATTTTTCCGCATTCAGTGGCGAAGCTAGACATGATCACCGCACTGACGAAAACTGAACCGATTAACTTAGTTTTGTGCATTGGCTTTAAAAAGTGCTGTGAAGATCACAGGTGTAAGTCAAAACAATAATACCTAATCACAATTCCATTTTTTTATATGCTGAGCAAACAGAAATATACTGAGTTAGAATTTTAACCGCACCCTCGACGCACCCAAGGGTACAGATAATTGTCTGTAGAGATTTATCTACGTATAAACACAGTAATTTTTTACCAAAACCTGCGTTGGGGTGTGGGGTGTGGGGTGTAGTAAAAAAGAAGAATATCCATACCCTAAAAGGTATAAAGCCCCTGATCTCCTGTATGGAAAAAGAAAAGAGATCTGTTTCGCTCGCTTCGTAGTGTACTCGTCTACGGCGTCCTAGCTTGAAACCCCTGCTTTTA
>CAZZXJ010000522.1:0-5105 GCA_964657905.1 uncultured Stigonema sp. | reverse complement strand
CGGTAGCGACGTAAGCGTTGCGGTAGCGAGGCACGAGCGTCAGGAGCGTCAGCGCGGTTCGCTGTGCGCGGCAGTCAGGGGCTTGTACCCTTAATGAATTAATTATGAATTAATTTAGGAATTTTTAATTACGAATTACGAATTACGAATTATTGCCTCCTCCTGACTACTTAATTTACAACACTTCCCAAGCCGTTCCCTTATAGCCATATTGGAAAATTTCTGGATGCACAATTTCTGCCAAAATTTCCAATGACTCTACCAGTCGAGGTCCTGGGCGATTGAAGTAGGAATTACCATCAGTAATGTAAACTCTGCCACTTTGCTTAGCATGCAGTTGTTCCCACTCTGGATGTTGAGTTAACAACTGGGCTTCTTGGCGAGTGCGATTTAAATCCAAGCCGCAGAGCATAAAGATAATCACATCTGGATTGGTTGTGACTAGTTGTTCCCATTTAAAAGTAGCAGAAGGCTGTCCTGTGATGCAAAATAATGGCTTTCCTCCTGCCAAGGAGACTAATTCAGGAATCCAATTGGCAGCGACCATCAAAGGGTCGGTCCACTCAATGCAGGCGACGGTTGGGAGATGTTCTGTTTGGGATAGTCCTTGTGTTTTTTGCTCTACTATTTTGACGCGAGCTTCTAAGTTCTCTAGTACCCGTTGCGAGTCTACCCCAAAGGCATTAGCTACTCGCTGAATATCAGCCCAGACGTCTTGAAGAAGATTAGGTTGTAAGGAAATAATCTGGGGTGAACTATGGGTCAGAGAAGCAACTGCCTTTTCAACTTCTGTTAAAGTGACAGCACAAACATCACATTGGTCTTGGGTAACAATGTGGGTGGGCTGCAATTTTTCTAAAACATCCGTTTTGATTTGATAGATGCTAAGAGCGGATTGTAACAAGTTGTTGACTTTATCGTGAATTTCGCCGCTGGGAGCATTGGTATTCAAGCGTGCTTGAGTGCAAATTGGGCGATCTTGGATTTCTGGAGGATAGTCACATTCGTGCGATCGCCCGACAATTACATTAGTCAAACCCAAAGCAGCTAAAATTTCTGTTCCACTGGGAATCAGAGAGACAATTCTCATCCTACCATCTGTCATCGCTCCACCTCTATAACAGCTCCTATCACTTTAATTTTGGCAAACTTCAACAGTGCAAATATCTTTCTCCAGGTTAATGTACAGGTGCTAATAGGCAGATTTTAGAGTATTAGGAGAAAACCAATCATCTATAACTCATAATTAATGACTAAAAACAAAAATTTTACAAAATTTCACGATAAACAATATTCTTTCTAGCTAGGAAAAACGCTATAGCAATCCTACAAGAAACCTGGTAAATGAGTGCAAAATCGGCTTTCCCCGCGCTCACAAATCATTTAGTATCGCTATGAAGTAGTTGTAGGTAGTAATTGTTGGTTGTAAAAAATAACTACTAACCACTAACCACTAACCATTTTCTCATTTTTACATGACGAATACCTGCTTCTTCAAATATTTCTCCTTCTTCCTCAAAACCCATCTGTTGATGTAAACCTTTCACATACTCTTGGGCATGAATCACAACTTCTGGAATATTGTTGCTAGCTATAACCTCCAAAGCCTTTTCCATAATTTTCTTGCCAATACCTTGCCCTCTAGCTATAGGCAAAACAGCTAACCTCTCTATCTTCGCAGTTTTATCATCCAAATACCTAATTCTAGCAGTACCGACATAGCGATCATCTAGATAAACAATCAACTGCTGAGAAATTTCATCTTGACCATCAAAATCTAAAGCAGGATCTACCCCTTGTTCTTTCTGAAAAACAGAGTTTCTAATTGCTTGAATTGCCGTCAATTCTTCAGGCAAATCAACAACTTTAATAACTACATTATTCATCAAAATCTCTCTGCGCTCTCTGCGTCCTCTGCGGTTCAATTATCAAATAAGGTGGGCAATGCCCACCCTACTACTTTAATCTGCCCCTTCTATGGGCGCAAAACCTTGGCGCTGAATATTCTCAGTCACCGTGCGCGGTTCCAAGAATTGCAGCAGGTAATCAGGTCCTCCTGCCTTAGAACCAACTCCAGAAAGCTTGAACCCACCAAACGGTTGGCGTGCAACTACAGCACCCGTGATAGTGCGGTTAATGTACAAATTCCCAACTTCAAAATCTGACTGCGCCATTTGAATGTGCGAAGGTGTTCTGGAGTAAAGTCCACCAGTCAAGGCGAAGTTAGTACCGTTAGCAACTGACAGCGCCTCCTGAAAGTCGTTTACCCGAATAACTGCCACAACAGGACCAAAAATTTCTTCTTGGGCAATTGTCGCGGTTGGTGAGACTTCTGTAAAGATCACAGGACCGATAAAATATCCGTGATCGAGTGCAGGAATTTCCAAAGCAACTTTTGCTTCTGCCTTACCTTTGTCGATATACTCACGGATGCGATCGCGTGCATTTGCATCAATCACAGGACCAACTTGTGTGCTGGGTAACTCCGTCTCCCCAATGTTTAGTGATTTCGTCGCTGCGACAAAACGTTGCACAAAGGAATCATAAACAGCTTTGTGTACAATCACCCGCGCACAAGCAGAACATTTTTGTCCACTGTAACCAAACGCCGACTGCACAACCCCAATAACAGCTTGGTCTAAATCAGCACTTTCATCCACGATAATAGCATTCTTGCCGCCCATCTCAGCAATCACTCGCTTCATGTGCTTTTGACCGGGTTTAAGAATTGCTGCCTCCGCGTAAATTCTACATCCTACTTCTTGTGAACCAGTAAACACAATGACATGAGTATCAGGATGATTCACCAGATAAGCGCCGACAGTCGAACCCTTCCCTGGTACATACTGAAATACACCTTTAGGTATCCCAGCCTCGACCAAGATTTCCGTCAATTTCGCCGCAATCACAGAGGATGTTTCGGCAGGTTTCAGCAAGGTACAATTGCCAGTAACTAACGCTGCTACCGTCATCCCCGTAGCAATAGCAAGAGGGAAATTCCAAGGAGAAATGACTACTGCAATTCCTCGTGGCTGGTAGATATAGCGATTCGTCTCGCCAGGGATGTCGTAATTGTAACCTTGATCCAGCCGTTCCATCTCGTCGGCGTAGTAGCGAAAGAAATCTATCGCCTCCGAAACTTCAGCATCCGCCTCCCGCACTGGTTTGCCAACTTCCAAAACTATCCAAGCATTTAGTTCAGCGCGACGCCCTTCCATCAAATCAGCAGCTTTCCGCAATATCCCAGATCGTTCTGTTACTGGTGTTTTGCGCCACCCAGGAAATGCATTGAGTGCAGCTTGCATCGCCTGTTGGGCTTGTTCAACGCTGATCTGTCCCACCTTACCAACCACCTCACTATAATTAGAGGGATTGACGGAATCTACAATTTCTTGTGTATTTATGTACTCACCATTGATCAGGGGTAGATAAGTTTGACCAAGCTGACGCCGTACATTTTGAAAAGCTTGAGCAGACTTCTTTCTTGCCTCCTCCTCAGCATAATCCGTATCCACCGCACCGGAAAAAGGGGAGTGGGGAGTGGGGAAGAGACGTTCCCCTGGAACGTCTGTACGGGAGTGGGGAGTTAAGGAATTTTCCCCTTGTCTCCTTGTCTCGTTGTCGCCTTGTCCTACCATGGGCGGTGCAATTAGCTCCTCCACCGGACGATTTTCCATATTTTGCCGCAAAAAGGAACTATTAGCCGTATTTTCCAGCAAACGACGAATGAGATAAGCCATTCCTGGTAGCAGTTCACCATAGGGACAGTAAACTCGGACTCGATAACCCTTATCAACTAACGCTGAAGCTATTTTATCCCCCATACCGTAGAGGACTTGCATTTCAAAACAACGGCGGGGGACATTCAAACTTTCAGCTATTGCTATAGCACGGGCTTGCGATCGCACATTATGGCTACCAATGGCAGAATACACATATTGGTAATTTTCTAGCAATAACTCAGTTAGCTTCTCAAAGTTAGCATCCGTTGCTGCTTTATTATTGTAAACTGGCTGAAGCCAATCTTTCTGCGCCGCTTTAATGGTTTCCTGATCCCAGTAAGCACCTTTCACCAAGCGGATCGTAATCGGACAACCACGCTGTTTTGCCCAAGCAATCAAGTCAAGTACATCTTGCTCGCTGTCCCGCAGATATGCTTGGATTGTGATGCCAATATCTGTACGAAAGCGAAACTCTTCTGACAGCAACAATTTTTTCAAGATGCTGAGAGTTAGGTCTTTGTAAGCATACTGTTCCATGTCAAAATGAACAGAAGCGCCTATTTCTTTGGCACGACGTAACAGGAGGCGGATGCGATCGCCTACCCTTTCCTCACTACCTTGAGCATCCAATGGGTCAAACTGGGAGTAAAACGCCGTTAGCTTCACAGAAACCTGAACTTTTGGCAACGCTTCGCCATCGGCTTCGTCAATCAAGGGAACTGGTGTCCAACTCTTAGATGCTTCCACCAGTTGTTGCATCAATTCCAGATATCGATCCAGGTAAGACTGGGCTTCTGCTTCGGTAATCACCGCCTCACCCAATAAATCTACGGTGAAAGCCATTTTTTCCTTACGCAGTCGCTCAATTGTCTTGAGCACCTTTTGAATATTTTCTCCGGCAATATATTTATGAGCTAATGTTTCTGTTGCTGTGGAAACAGTTGTAGCAGCAACTTGCCCAGGCATTGAGTCGGGGTTAGCAAAGTTTAGCATCCCCTTGAGGGCTGCTGGTAGTTCTACCGACTCATCCCCTAAATATTCTTGTAAATGGGCTGCAATTTCTGATTTACTGTGTAAAGCAGGAAGAGTGTCAATAAAGCGAAATAGCTGCACCCGCAACCCAGGATTGCTCATCGCCCAAGCTAGTAATTTATCATCCCAGCGCATCTGATCGCGCAATGCAGTAAAAAACGAACGATTCTCCTGCGTCGCGGCGAGAAGCTGTTTGGCGATTTCTTGGGTTTTAGCTTCGTAAGTGCTTTTTTGGACTTGTAATACCACTGATAACAGACTCCTTGTTCAAGGCAAGGCTTTGTTTGCAAAGCCTGTATCTTCTATTGTGGCTTTTTGCTTGCGCTACCACCACATCCAGGTGCAGGAGTA
>CAZZXJ010000521.1:0-5114 GCA_964657905.1 uncultured Stigonema sp. | reverse complement strand
TTGAGTAATTGATTCTGCAAGGAGCATGAGGAACGCGGCATGAACCAGGCTAACAACGTACTCGAAATAAATATATATCAGCCTGAACTAGAAATGATAAATCAGCCTGAGATCGAGTTGGAAGAACTCTTAATAATAGATGATCAAGAGGACTTGCTGATAGACGATGATGGCGAAATTGATGAATTTTTAGAGCCTCAGTCTGATGAGGACGACGCAAAGTCTGGAAAAGCCGCTAAATCGCGTCGTCGGACACAAAGTAAGAAAAAGCATTACACCGAAGATTCGATTCGCCTTTACCTGCAAGAAATCGGTCGAATCCGGCTTCTTCGGGCAGACGAAGAGATTGAATTGGCACGGAAGATAGCCGATTTACTGGAACTAGAGCGAGTCCGCGAAAAACTTTCAGAAGAGTTGGATCGCGACCCTAAAGATATTGAATGGGCAGAAGCAGTACAATTACCCCTGCCACAGTTTCGTTATCGCTTGCATGTTGGTCGCAGGGCAAAAGACAAGATGGTGCAATCTAACCTGCGCCTAGTAGTTTCAATTGCCAAGAAATACATGAATCGAGGTCTGTCATTCCAAGATTTAATTCAGGAAGGCAGTCTTGGTTTGATTCGGGCTGCTGAAAAGTTTGACCACGAAAAGGGCTATAAGTTTTCTACATATGCGACATGGTGGATTCGGCAGGCAATCACCCGTGCGATCGCAGACCAATCCCGTACTATCCGCCTTCCGGTTCACCTTTACGAAACTATCTCTCGGATCAAGAAAACCACCAAGCTGCTTTCCCAAGAGATGGGTCGCAAACCTACCGAAGAAGAAATTGCCACGAGAATGGAAATGACCATTGAGAAGCTGCGGTTCATTGCTAAATCAGCCCAGCTGCCGATTTCGCTAGAGACGCCCATCGGGAAAGAAGAAGACTCCCGACTGGGCGATTTTATTGAGTCGGATAGTGAGACACCAGAAGACCAAGTTTCCAAAAACCTCCTGCGGGAAGACCTGGAAAAAGTCCTTGATAGTCTCAGTCCACGCGAACGGGATGTTCTGAGACTGCGCTATGGATTAGATGACGGTCGAATGAAGACCCTGGAAGAAATTGGACAGATTTTCAATGTCACTCGCGAACGGATTCGGCAAATTGAGGCAAAAGCACTCCGCAAGTTACGCCACCCGAATCGCAACAGCGTTCTCAAAGAGTATATTCGGTAGAAATTAGTCAATAGTCAATAGTCAAGAGTCCACACTTAATTGACTATTGACTATTGACTATAAAAACCTGCGAGTGTTAATTCACTCCCAGGTTTTTTTATTTACTTATTTTAAAACTTACAGGATGCCCCAAAAGTGTAAAAAGCCTTGACCAGAAAATAGTTCAATCAGAGCAGCAGCTAAAAAGCCGATCATTGCTAGGCGACCGTTCCAAATTTCTGCTTGAGGGGTAAAGCCCCAACGCCAAGCGTTGCGATCTTCGATTACCACGGGAGTAGTAACTTTTGTTGCGTTTGTCATGGTCGGCACTCCAGGCTGGTGTTTTTTAAGTTTGTTACTCTTTGTAAATTAATATAACACTATTGTAAAAAAAATTCATACTGCTTTGCTTTCTCTTTGTATTAATTTGACTTATGGGGAATTTGCTGATCATCGAAAAACACTATGATATAAAATAAAAAATGACACACTCTAGTGCCAACGCTCTGGGTATGAACGAATTCTATGGGCGGCTGCCTTCCTAAATTGAATAGTTGGCGAGCATCTATTCAGGCATTCCCCGGCTCAGCCAGAGAACAAAGCTAAAGCTTGCTGACAGAGTATCAATTCCATCAGGTTAGCTTGTTGCAGGTTCAACATTGTTCTGCTAAGTAGGAGCTTGACTATTGCAGTTCCATGACGGTGATGATTTTTTCATCACGGTTAAGTTGGAGGACGCTTTCACCCGTACTATCTCTGCCCAAGGTCGGCACCGTTTCTATGGGTAGGCGCACCACTCGCTGATGATTAGTTACTAGTGCCACCTCAGCCCCTGTTATAGCTCGTACCACACCGATAATGGTATCAGTTTTATTGGCAAATTTGAAGCTTTGAGTGCCGATATCACCCCGGTTAGCTAGTCGCAAACCACTAACAGGCATGCGTTTAGCGTATCCTAGTTGAGTCACAAGTAATAAATTTTCCTCTGTGCTTAAGGTCACACAACCAACCATCACCTCCTGCTGGCGCAGGCGTAAGGCTTGTAAACCCATAGCAGTGCGACCCATTACAGGGAGTTGTTCGTCATTTACCTTAAACTTCAAGAGTCGCCCACCAGAACTTGCTAAAATCGCCTGTTCGCTTGTATTGGTGAACTGAGTAAATAACAATTCGTCGTCGTCTTTGAGTTTCAAGATGCTAATTCCGCGACGAGTCAGGTTAGTAAATTCTGCAACTTGTAGACGCTTAATTCGTCCCTGCTTGGTCAGCAGAATCATTTCGGCACTTTCTGGGTTTTCTGGCAGTAAAAACCGCTTGACAACAGCTTCTTGAGTGCCCTGAGCAGTATTGGTAAGCAAAGTTACCAGTGGTGTTCCCCGTGCAGAACGCCCATTAGTAGGAGGAATATCTCCTACCTTAACTGGGTAGACTTTGCCACCACTGGTGAGTACTAGCAAATCTTTTTCTGTGTCGGTCACAGCGGTTTGGATCACAAAATCATTATCCGGCATACCATTGTCAGCTTTTGCCTTCCGTGCTGATGACCCACGGCGCACATACCCTCGCTGGGTAAACTCTAAAACTACTTCTTCTGACGGCACTTCGGATTTGGGATTTGGGATTTGGGATTCTCCCCTTCCTCCTGTTTTTTTACTTCCCCTGCTCCCCTGACGATCTTGGTACGACGAGCATCGCTGTACTTGCGCTTGAGACTTCGCAAATCTTTTTTCAGTGACTTTAGTAATTCCCGTCTATCACTCAGTAATTTTCGCCACAACTGGATTTGCTCATCTAGCTGCTCACACTCCTTTTGTAAGTTCTGCCGTTCTAAACTCGTGAGGCGTCGCAGTGGCATAGCTAAAATTGCATCCGCTTGTACTTCACTCAAATTGAGTTGGTTTTGCAAGCTAACTTTTGCTGTAGTGCCATCAGCCGCGTGCCGTAAAATTTCAACTACCTCGTCTAGGTGAGAGAGGGCAACCAGCAAACCTTCTACCAAATGCTGTCTACTTTCCGCCGAGTCTAACTCATAAGTGTAGCGGCGCGAGAGCGTCTGCTCTCGAAAACTCAAGAACTCTTGCAAAAGCTGGCGCAAGGTTAACTGTCGCGGTTGTCCATCTACCAAGGCTAGAAGAATTGCCCCAAAGTTACTTTGCAAGGCGGTTAGGTGATACAAATTCTGGAGTACTTCTTGGGGATTGGTATCGCGTTTCAATTCAATCACCACGCGCATTCCCTCGCGATCGCTCTCATCCCGAAGATCTGCAATTCCTTGGAGGCGACCTTGATTCACCAGTTCCGCGACTTTCTCAATCCAAGCAGCCTTATTCACTTGATAAGGTAATTCCGTCACCACAATTGCTGTCCGCCGCTTGCCACTGCGTCCGGCAGCAACTTCCTCTGTTTGGGCGACTCCCCGGAGCACAATACTACCTTTACCTGTACTGTATGCCTCACGAATCCCAGCATTACCTATAATTTCGCCGCCAGTGGGAAAATCTGGTGCGGGAATTAGCTCAAATAACTTTTCATCGGGTAAATCGGGTTGATCAATTAAAGCAATCAACCCATCCACCAATTCCCCCACGTTGTGCGGCGGAATATTAGTCGCCATACCCACGGCAATTCCCGTGCAGCCATTCAGTAACAGGAACGGCAACTGTGCTGGCAGTACAATTGGCTCTTGCTGAGAATTATCGAAGTTGCCAATAAAATCTACCGTTTCATCGGCGATTTCCGCCAGCATTCCCTCGTGACTAATGGGTGCGAGGCGTGTTTCCGTGTAGCGCATCGCTGCTGGTGGGTCATTATCGACGCTGCCGAAATTGCCATGTCCAGCCAGTAAGGGATAGCGGCTGGAAAACTCCTGCACGAGCCGCACTAAAGCGTCGTAAACTGATTGATCGCCGTGGGGATGGTATTTACCCAGCACGTCTCCTACCACACGGGCGCACTTGCGATACGGTCGGTCGGGGGTAAGACCAAGTTCGTGCATGGCATACAAAATGCGTCGATGAACAGGCTTTAAGCCATCGCGTACGTCCGGCAATGCCCGCCCGACTATCACACTCATGGCATATTCTAGGTATGACCTTTGCATCTCGGTATGCAAGGGTGTGGTAATTACCTGTCCCATTGGGAGAAGGTTTAACTGTTTTGCCATGAGTTTTTTACCTGAATTTTTCCTATACAAAAGTTGCCGTAAATGAACACTGTAGCAACCACAGCATAACGAATGAAATGCTCTGCATCACAAAATCTTGATAGTCATCGGATAAAAAGCAGTAATATTATCCTTGATGACGGGGATGTAAATTGATGATTATTTCAAAATATCTATACACGTATTGCGTTTGGGTAATAATCCCCTACACATCCGTGTGTACCTTAATAGTTAAAATGGGCTATCAAAAGTTAAAATCCTCATGAAAACCGTTTTGATTGTCGAAGATGATCTGATTAATGCTCGCGTTTTTTCCAAGATTTTGACCAAGCGAGGAGGCTTGGCAGTAAAACACACTGAAAATGTGGAAGAAGTCATGAAAATTGCCCAAGGGGGGGAAGTTGACATTATTTTGATGGATGTCTCTCTGTCACGAAGTGTTTACCAAGGAAGGTCTGTTGATGGTATCAAGATTACGCAAATGTTGAAATCCGATCCACAAACAGCAACATTACCGATTATTCTGGTGACAGCCCATGCTATGGAGGGCGATCGCGAGAACTTTCTCAAGCAAAGCGGCGCTGATGGCTATATCTCCAAGCCTGTTGTTGACCATCAACAATTTGTTGACCAGATCCTGGCACTGCTACCTAAAGATGACCATTGAATAGTCACTCTCGCACGTTCACTAATATATATGTACTACTAGATGACGCATTTTAGCAAGTGGTAATGGGCATAGGGCATAGGGCAT
>CAZZXJ010000520.1:0-5132 GCA_964657905.1 uncultured Stigonema sp. | reverse complement strand
ACTCCTGACTCCTGACTCCTGACTTTGACCGTCTCACCCATGCGATTGGGGTGTATTGGAATATTCAGGGGTTGCGATAAAGTTGACCAAAGCAATTCTCCGGTGGGACTAAACCACTCTAGGTCAATGTGGTCATCTTCTACGGCGTCGGCATTGTCGCGAAAACTAGCTTCTACATTAATACGGAATTTACCTAAGTCGGAGTTGGTTTGCTCGATGACAAGCGATCGCACGACGACTTCCACTACATGATTCAAAGTATCGTCGATCCGCTCAATTAAAGTACTGCGGACGTATAAATAAACTCCCGTGGCAAACAGTAGTAATAGTACGGCTGTTATAGCGGTGTACCAGAGGGCGAGACGGCGACGAGTAGCTTGAAACATAGCCGTGAATTGCAAATTTTGTTAGTAACTAACCCGACTGATCCACAAATTAAAATAAAACTCCTACAGAACCAGTACACGAGGGTGAATTGCCAGGGATAATAGTATTTTAATCCAGTTATACGGGCTACATCTGCCTGTCTGTTGGTCATCATGCCAAAATCTAAGAAGACCGTTCATCAAATAAATCTTCGGGACCCACAATACTATCTCAATCGAGAGTTAAGCTGGTTGGAGTTTGATAGCAGAGTGTTGCATGAAGCTTGCGACCCCCGAACTCCGCTTCTAGAACGCCTCAGGTTTTTGGCAATATTCAGTTCTAACCTGGATGAGTTCTTCATGGTACGCGTTGCGGCATTAAAGCAACAGGTAGAAGCGAAAGTCAGCCAATTAACTTTTGATGGTCGCACACCACAACAACAGCTAGACGATATTAGCTTTGTCCTGCGTCCCTTGGTAGCTCAACAGCATCAACATTTTGAGCAAGTACTACGACCCCTGCTGGCAAATCACGGCATCCATATATTGAACTACATACAGTTGAATGAGAAACAGCAGAAATATTTGGACAACTACTTTAATGATCAACTCTTTCCCGTTCTAACTCCCCTCGCTGTTGACCCGAGTCATCCCTTTCCCTACATTTCCAACCTCAGCTTGAATCTAGCAGTTGTGGTCAAAAACCCAGAAACTGAAGAAGAATTGTTTGCTAGAGTCAAAGTACCCAACGTTCTGCCGCGATTTTTGCCTTTACCGTCAGAGTTAGGAATTCACCACAACGGACAACCTGCTAACTGGACTGGCATACCTTTGGAACAGGCGATCGCCCATAATTTGGAATGCCTATTTCCAGGAATGACTATTCAGGAATACCATCCCTTCCGCATTACCCGGGATGCTGATTTGGCACTAGAAGAAGATGAGGCTGATGACCTGTTATTAGCGATTGAACAGGAACTGCGAAAACGGCGCGTTGGTGGTGATCCAGTGCGGATAGAAATTCAAGCTCAAACTCCGGAAGCAATACGAAGCCGATTGTTGCAAGATTTGGAATTAGCAGAAAGTGATGTTTACGAAGTAGATGGTCTTTTGGGGCTGCGAGATTTGATGTACTTTATGGCATTGCCAATGCCTGAACTTAAAGACCCACCTAGGCAGTCGGTAGTTCCTCCCCGCTTGCAGAGGATGAGAAAACCTAGTTTAAACTCAAATGTACAGCCGATAGAGGAAGGAAAAGACTTTTTTGCCGTAATTCGAGAACGGGATTTGCTAGTACACCATCCCTATGAATCCTTTTCGGCATCAGTGGTGCGCTTTATTACCCATGCCGCCCATGACCCAAATGTCCTGGCAATCAAGATGAGCCTTTACCGAACTTCAGGGGACTCGCCAATAGTTAATGCCTTAATTGCGGCCGCCGAAAATGGCAAGCAAGTGTCTGTACTTGTGGAACTCAAGGCGCGGTTTGATGAAGAGAATAATATTTACTGGGCAAGGCGTCTAGAAAGTGTTGGAGTTCATGTTGTCTACGGTCTGGTAGGTCTAAAAACTCATTGCAAAATTATTATGGTGGTGCGGCGCGAACAAGACGACATCCGTCGCTACGTACATATTGGTACTGGCAACTACAACCATAAAACGGCGCGATTTTACACAGATTTGGGATTGTTTAGTTGTCGCGAAGACTTGGGGGCTGATGTCACAGATGTATTCAATTTCTTGACGGGGTACTCCCGGCAAAAGTCTTATCGGCAACTTTTGGTTGCGCCTGTGAACATGCGCGATCGCTTTGATGCCCTAATTCGTCGCGAAATCGAACATGCTCAAAATGGAATGACCGGGCGCATTGTTGCCAAAATGAATTCCTTGGTAGATCCGCAAATTATCGCTACTTTATACGAAGCTTCCCGCGCTGGAGTGCAAATTGACTTAATCGTGCGAGGCGTTTGCTGTTTGCGCCCTGGAATGAAAGAAATTAGTGAAAATATTCGCGTCATCAGTATTGTCGGTCGCTTTTTAGAACACTCCCGCATTTATTACTTCTATAACAAGGGCCAAGAGGAAATCTATATTGGCAGTGCTGACTTGATGCCCCGTAACTTGGATCGCCGAGTGGAAGTCATTACCCCCGTGCAAGACTCAGATATTGCAAAGGATTTGCAAGAAATATTGGGAATTATGCTGGCTGATAACCGCCAAGTTTGGGAGTTACAACCTGATGGCAGTTACATACAAAGGCGTCCCTGTGATGATTGTCCAGAAGCTAGCTCACAAAAAGCTCTCATGTCTATGGCCTTAGGTGCGACTGGCGTTTCTTCAAACATGATTGACTCAAAAAAGAGTTACTCTTACCTTGACAAGTAGCTTATGGCAATTCTTGCTCGAAAACTTGAATTTTTTATAAGTTATCTAAATTTAAATTAAACCCTCCTCCTCCAAGGATACTGTTGCCCCAATCTAACTTAGGGTAGGCAATCCCCACCAATTGCCTAAGAAGGTGGGCAGTATCCACCCGACAATTTGGTGTTTTCAGTAATTCGCCAACATCCTCCCTAGGGGAGGGTTTACATGAGGATTTAAATCCTTTTGCTCGTCCCCTTTCCTTAAAGATCGGGGTTTTATTAACTTACATACCAGTCAATCAACCGTTGGATAGAGTGAGTAATGGCACTTATTCTCATAAACTATAAAGGTTATTGCACATGATCAATTTTCGTATACTTGGATGTTAATGTTGTCCTGTGAGTCTTCTACCTTGAGCGTTCTCGTCGTTGACGATCATGAACTAACTCGTTTAACCTTGAAATTAGCTTTTTCTAGCCAGGAAAATATTCAAGTAGTGGGCTTAGCCAGTAACGGTCAAGAAGCCGTAGAAATGGCTAAACGCTACAATCCTGACGTAATTGTTCTTGATTTACAAATGCCTATTATGGATGGCTGGAGTGCATCTAGTCATATTAAAAGAATTGCTCCAAACACTCAGATCATTGCTTACTCATCAGTGGAAGACACTAAGTTTCAGGAAACAAGTGCAATAGGTAGGTTAGATGCTTTTTGCCGAAAAGATGTCCCCACCACGGAACTAATTGCTTTAGTGAGGCAGTTAGGACATCGTGCAGATGATCATCAAATAGCAGGATAAATTATACAGCGAACTTATTTAGCTAATTAAAGAAAAGCTTAACTTTTAAGGCCTTATAAATATGGTAGTGCTTAGAGGCGTCAATAGAACCATGTGCTAACGGTTACTATGGACGCAATTTTTTATAATTTCTGGCGCTTAATGGGGACTCAAAGAAAACGGCGAGGAATCCCAACGCTGGTCAGTCTGTGATGAATCGACGCCTCGCCGTTTCGGGCATAGGGCATAGGTAACCCATCCCATGGCCCATGGCCCATGCCCACGTGGCTCCCACTCCATGCGCGGGGTGGGATGAGTTTAATTTGTTTCCGTTTGTGGAAAGGTACGTCCAAATTCATCAATTAACTCATCCATTTCTTCTAAAGCCTGATTCACATCAACTCTCAACGTACCCAAGTTTGGTCGCTCTAGAAGGCTGAGCAGGTATTCGCGTTTACTCTGAACAAGGGCAATTCTTTGCTTTATAGTCTGTATATCCATTGTTTTCTTTCTGTACTCAACTATTCCCAAGTTTAAAGTTAGCGCAAAAAAACTAAAAAAAGAGGCTTCGGCTTTATCCTATATTCTTCCTTCACCAAGAAAGCTATCAGCTAAGGAATGCATCTCTAGCGGCGAGGTTTAAGGTGTCCAAGTTTCAATTCCACGATCAGGAGCGCGTGGGTTCTTCAGCATAGCTGCCTTCTGAATGCTCCTCTAAAGACAGATATAGCGGATTTCAACCGGATGAAGTACACCCACAATGTAGGGGCGTACGGCCCTTCGGGTGACGCTCGTTCCGACGCTCGTTCCTCGCTAACGCTGCGCTATCGCTACCGCTGACGCCGGAGTACCGGAAGATCGCAACGCTTACGCTAACGCAGTCCCCTACGGAGGGAGACCCTCCTACCCTTCGGGAACGGCTTCGCCGAACAGGGCTGTCTCACCGTTCGCCCCTACCCGATGTACCTCACTGAATCGCAAACCGCGATAATTCTGGGTATGCCGTATTTTTTGGTACAAATGAGGTATTAAGAATTGATACCAACCTCAGATCATGTTACGCCAAATTTCTTTAGGAACACTCGGTTTAACTGTTGGCAGTGTGTTAACAATTATCGGTATTGCTGCCTACGCCACCAATAATGCCACACTTAATCTTGTAGGATTTTTTTACGGGCTTCCCCTAATCCTAGGAGGGCTAGCACTCAAAGCCAATGAAATGAAGCCTGTGCCTTTCAGTCAACCCACAACAACATCAGTGTTGGGACTACGTAAGCAGCAAGCAACTCCCACTCAAAATAAAGTTCGCACAGACATCACTCGATATTGCTATGGGCAAGACGCTCATCTAGATGTAGCGCTCTCTTTCCTAGGTCTTGGCGCAACAGACGAGGAACGACCCGTCATCACTGGGTTACGAGAAATGGAAGTCAACGGGGCTTATGCCTTAATTTTGGAATTTGATTCACCACTTATACCAATTGATGCTTGGCAACAAAAACAAGAAAAAATGACCAGATATTTTGGTCCTGGAGTGGAGGTTAAAGTAACACAGGTAGGTTCAGATAAAATTGAACTGGCGCTGATTACCAATCCCAAATAGTCAATAGTTAGTCGTTAGTCGT
>CAZZXJ010000519.1:0-5136 GCA_964657905.1 uncultured Stigonema sp. | reverse complement strand
ATTCTTCCCCCTATTTTTTGTTATCAAACTAAAACAAACATAGCGATTCTTAATTAAACGCATCACACGTGTGATTTCTTGAGGAAACTTGGGTGGGCGCGTTTCCCAAGTTGAGCAATGAGGGTCTCGTCCGTCCTCATACCTGCTGCAGGCTAATTATTTTTGCATGGTGGCGCAGCAAATACAAGTCTTTACGAGAATCCATCAGTGATGGGGCAAAGACGGTGGGTAAAAAACCTCTTAAACCTGCTGGCAAACATCTGTGCTGCTGCATTGCAACTCTACTTATTCTGCTCCCTTCAAGGACGTGAATCTCAACTATTGAAATCGACTTAAAGAAATAGGTGATATCAAATCCGGTTGATTGCACATGGTATTTGTAGGGGCACAGCAGTGCTGTGCCCCTACCGTTTGTGTGTTCATTTAACCGGATTTGATATGAGTGTCCTGTTGGTTATTCTGGTGATGAGCGAGGTATCAACGTGGTGATCGCAATTACTTCGTGAAATAGGGGCAGTAGCGGAGGATACCCATTACAGCCCAGCGCTACTTCACTGTCTACGCTTCCCGACAGCATATCGTCAGGCAAATTGCTGATTCATCAAACTTTTGTATAAAGTTTGGCTCAAAAATGACCGCCCAGATGAGAAGATTATGTTTGTAGTCATGGAATTCTATTTGGCAATGGAAGGGTGATTTTTCCAAAAGATAAAATTGAGAAAGCCGTCGAGGATTACACTAAATCTCTTGTTGGCAATTTATTATTCATAGATTTTGTAGACCGAAAAGATAGAATTTTATAGGTAAAACTGAAATTTTACCGGATTAATTACTTTGATGTAAATGACCAAACTAGCCCAAAATTTAGAGATTTTACCAAAAAAATATCATCCTCTATTTTTAGATTGCTCTCTAAATGAATTTAAAAAATAATTACAATCGTTAGCAAAGGTGAAATTAATAGGAAATCGCATAATACCTATTTGAATATAGTCTAACTTGAAATTTATATGAATAATAGGTATTTGAATAGAGTCTGAGTAGAAATTTCTATAAAATTGATCAAGAACCCCATCAAACCTAGATCTTGAGGTGCAAATAGAGTGATTCAACAAATTACCTACCATAATCAACTTCTAGCCCTGATTATCTCAAGTCATTTTAACGAGCCAGGAATTCACTTTTTCACCCCAAACGAACTATCCCAGCAATTAGCCTACATGCATCATCCCGTGGGGAAAGTCATTCAACCCCACGTTCACAATCCTGTACTCCGCGAAGTGCAATATACCCAAGAAGTCCTGTTGATCAAAAATGGGAGATTGCGTGTCGATTTTTACAATGAGCAGCAGGAGTACTTAGAAAGCCGCATTCTAGAAGCTGGAGATGTGGTTCTCCTCGTCACGGGTGGTCATGGCTTTGAAGTGCTAGAAGAAATCGAGATGATTGAGGTTAAGCAAGGTCCTTATCTCGGGGATCAGGACAAAACCCGGTTCATTGGTATTAGTGCCGAGCAAGCCAAAATTGTTGAGTAAAGAACAATACATGGGGAAGGTAGCGATTAGAAGCTCTGGCAGCTTCAATATTTTAACCAAGAACGGATTGCTACAAGAAATATCCTACAAGTTTTGTAAGCGCATTCACGCAAAGGACGGCTACTCGTATGCATTATCAGAGATTAGAAATTACTCGACTGTCCCCCTTACTCTTTGATCTAGCGATCAAAATCATTCGGGGAACGTCTCGTAATTTCCCCTCCATTCCTTTCCAACTAAAAGCGCTTCGCTTTAGTTGGAGTCTCCTGGAGGTAGTCTGATGAACTTCATTCCAGTCAACGAGCCACTATTGGACGGCAATGAGAAGAAGTACCTTTGGGAGTGCATCGATACAGGCTGGATTTCTTCTGAAGGGCCCTTTGTGAAGCAATTTGAGGAGCAATTTGCTACCCGTATCGGACGTAAGCACGGCATAGCCGTTAGCAATGGTTCTGTTGCTCTTGATGCCGCAGTTGCAGCATTAAAAATTAGCCAAGGGGATGAAGTGATTCTGCCTACGTTCACAATCATCTCCTGCGCTGCTGCCATTGTCCGTGCTGGTGCGGTGCCAGTGGTGGTAGATTGTGACCCTGATACTTGGAATATGGATGTCAGGCAGATTGAGGCGAAAATCACACCCAGGACAAAAGCAATTATGGTTGTCCATGTCTACGGGTTACCCGTAGACATGGACCCAGTGCTAGCTTTGGCTGACAAGTATGGGTTGCAAATCATTGAAGATGCTGCCGAAATGCACGGTCAAACCTATAAAGGTCGTCCCTGTGGGAGTTTTGGTGAGGTTAGCACCTTCAGCTTTTACCCAAACAAGCATGTCACAACTGGTGAGGGAGGAATGCTGGCGTGTAATGATAACCACTTGGCTGAGCGCTGTCGTGCTTTACGCAACTTGTGCTTTCAACCCCCGAAACGCTTTGTTCATGAAGAACTGGGCTGGAACTTTCGGATGACCAACTTGCAAGCTGCTCTCGGTGTCGCGCAGTTGGAACGACTCGACGAGTTTGTAGCTCGCAAACGCCACATTGGGCAACGCTACTCAGAACTACTATCCGACATCCCAGGCTTGCAGTTGCCAGTGCCCCGAACAGACTATGCCGATAACATTTATTGGGTTTATGGCTTGGTGCTCAAAGATGAAGTGCCCTTTAATGCAGAGGAAGCCATGCTGCTGCTAAAAAAACACCAGATTGATACACGTCCCTTTTTCTGGGCAATGCACGAACAGCCCGTATTCCAAAAAATGGGCTTGTTTGATGGAGAGTCTTGTCCCGTGGCAGAGAGAATTGGTCGTCGTGGTTTCTACATTCCTAGTGGGATGGCATTGAAGGACGAGCAAATAGAGCAGGTCGCTAATACTCTATGTAAGGTAATGAAATGAATGTCTTTGGCAACTACGCTCGTTACTATAACTTGCTCTACCGCGATAAAAACTATGCTGGGGAAACGCAGTTCGTTCATCAATTGCTACAAAGGTATGCACCCAATGCAAAATGCATCCTTGATTTGGGGTGTGGCACCGGTACTCATGCAGTACTATTGGCAAATGTTGGATATGAAGTTAACGGAGTTGATTTGAGCGCTGATATGCTGCTGCAAGCAAGCGATCGCCTTGACCATCTTCCCTCAGACTTAGCCTCTAGACTGAAATTTATCCACGGAGATATGCGTAATATCAGGTTAAATCAGACCTTTGATGTAGTCCTATCCCTCTTTCATGTCATCAGCTACCAAACAACGAATGAGGATTTACTAGCGGCTTTTGCCACTGTTAAAGAGCATTTGAAGCCTGGTGGAATTTTTATCTTTGATATCTGGTACGGACCTGCCGTTTTGAGCGATCGCCCCACAGTCAGAGTTAAACGTTTGGAAGACGAGCAAATCTTCGTGACCAGAATTGCCGAGCCAGTCATGCATGCCAATGAAAATTGGGTAGATGTCAATTATCAAGTCTTTATTAGAGATAAAAGTAGTAACGCTGTGGAGGTGTTACAAGAAACCCATCGAATGCGCTACTTATTTCAGCCAGAAATCGAGCTGCTCTTGCGGGAATTTCAGATGCAGGTTGTTACCTGCCGTGAGTGGATGAACGACCGGGAAGCAGGTTTTGATACCTGGGGTACTTACTTTATTGCCTTTTAATAACTAGTACCGCTCCCTTAGAATTAAAAATTAAAAATTATAAAAGCTTACATCATAAGCTTTTAGCTGATTCTGAATGGTAGCTTTATTTCCGCGCCCCGTGTACTACTGACTTTGAAAAAAAAGTTAGAAGTTCGTCGGAATCCAGGGTGTAATACTTCGGATCTTGATTATATTGTGGGAGGCTAAATGAGAGTTGGCATATTTTTAGGCAATCACCCACCTGAAATTGGTGGTGGTTTTACATTTGAAGCTGAAGTGTTTCAATCCCTAGTGAAGTTTGGAGCAGGGAGTGGTCACACCTTTATATTATTTGGTCTGCAAAAAGAACTTCCTTCGGAGATATCATCAGTTCGGCATATGGAATTTATATCTCTTCGTAGAAGCTCTAAAGAGCGACTAAAATCTAAGCTTTCCCTGACTAGGGAGGCGATGATTAACAAGTTACAGCACCCTAGAAGCAAGTTTAAAGTCGAATCAGGGTCAGAAAAATTTATTATGCAGCTGATCGAAAGCAAAAATATTCATGCAATATGGTCTTTAGGACCATATTGTCTAACCATGGAAGTTCCATATATTACTACAGTTTGGGATCTACAGCATCGACTTCAACCCCATTTTCCAGAGGTTAGCTCAAAAGGAGAGTGGATCTCACGGGAAAAGTCCTATACAACCTTGTTGCAGCGAGCGGCATTTATTCTAGTGGGAACGTACGCAGGTAGGGCAGAAGTTGAACGCTTTTACCAAATACCACATGAGCGAATTAAGGTTCTACCTTTTCCAACACTGCAGTTTACTTTAAGTGGTTGTGACTGCTCAAAGCAAGCAATTTTTGAAAAATATAATATTCCTGATAAGTATTTATTTTACCCGGCTCAATTCTGGGCACACAAGAATCATGCCAATCTACTATTAGCCGTTAAATTTTTAAGAGATAATTATAATCTTGCATTTCCGGTTGTGTTCTCAGGATCGGACCAAGGAAATCAGCAATATATTAGGCAGTTGGCAGATGAACTCGATCTATCTGAACAAGTATACTTTTTGGGATTTGTACCTCAAGAAGATTTAATATGTCTCTATCGTCATGCATTTGCACTGACCTTTGTAACATTCTTTGGACCCGATAATCTACCACCTCTAGAGGCTTTTGCCCTTGGATGTCCTGTGATTGCCTCCAACGTTACGGGTGTCGAAGAACAACTGGGAGATGCAGCGATACTAGTTGATCCCAAGGATCCTGAACACATTGCTTCAGCTATTAAGTTGCTCTGGGATAATATACCTCGACGCCAAAAGCTGATAGAACTTGGTTTTGAACGAGCAATGAAATGGACTGGGCAGGATTATGTGAAAGGGGTATTCTCTATACTTGATGAATTAGAGTCTATTCGTCGATGCTGGAGTAGCCCTGTAGCTAAAAAGTCCCTGGGGATTTAACTGG
>CAZZXJ010000518.1:4012-5143 GCA_964657905.1 uncultured Stigonema sp. | reverse complement strand
TCAACAATCATCAATCATCAACAGAACATTGGCGAATACAGATGAAAAAATTTTATCTATTTGTTTATCTGTTTTTGGAATATAAAGATAAATATATATGAGCGCACGGATCTACACTGTAATATGTTACCCCGAAGCCGTTGATTTTGTCAAGTACGCCCAATAGCCAGAAGACAATCAACATGGAAATTTGGTGGTCAACACTCTTGTGGCGGGTTTGAATCCCCCACTAATTGATTCTGACGACTGACGTCACGACGACTGACTTCTGACTTCTTCTTCATTGTGAGCTTTTATCTTGTCCTGAAGCGCGAATCGATTCAGCTATAAGAGCGACGATCGCAGATACTAAAATCAAGATGACGCTGAGAGCATTAATATCTGGTTTGACCCCTGTTCTGATGCGGCTAAAAACTTCCATTGGCAAAGTGTTGACACCGCTACCAGCAGTGAAACTAGCGATCAGAAAGTCATCCAAGCTGAGGACAAAGGCTAGCAGACAACCAGCTACAATACCAGGCATCAACTGAGGTAGCAATACTTTGATCAAGGCTTGCACTGGTGTGGCGCCTAAATCTAGTGCTGCTTCTTCTAAATGGGGATCTAAGTTGGTGAGTCGAGAAGACACAACAAGACCAACGTAGGCAAGACAAAATACCACATGCGCCGCCACAATTGTCCACAAACTCAGGGGAATGGCAAACGCTGCCAGAAAAACTAGGGTAGCCACTGCTAGAGCAATATCAGGAATAATCAACGGCAGATAAGAAATACCGCGATACAACCTCTTACCCGGAAACTGATAACGTGCTAAACCCACCGCCATCAAAGTTCCCAAGACTGCTGAAACACCCACTGCACAACAGGCAACTATCAAACTGTTTTGCCAAGCCGATAAAATCCGTTCATCATTGAACAAATTACTATACCAATCCCAGGTGAACCCTTGCCAATTCGCACTATAGGGTGACTGGTTGAAGCTATAAAAAGCAAGTACTACTATGGGCAGGTACATGAAAATAAACATCAGCAGTGAGAAAACCGCCTGCCATACGACACGCGGTTTATTTTGGGATGAAGATATATTCACGTTTTTGTTGGTTGTTGGTGGTTAGTTGTTAGTTGTTAGTT
>CAZZXJ010000518.1:0-4002 GCA_964657905.1 uncultured Stigonema sp. | reverse complement strand
CAACCAACAACTAACAACTAACAATTAACAATTAGTAATCAACAACCAGAGTTTTGCCCAATTAAATCTGCTATCGACGCCAATAATTTTTCTGGCTCTACTGGCTTGGCAACGTGTTTTTGGAAACCTGCGGCAAATACCCGCTCTTGATCGGTTTGGTGAGCATAGGCGGTCAGGGCGATCGCCAGTATATCCCCTCCAAGTTCTGGAGGCATTGCCCTGATTTGGCGAATGAGGTCGTAGCCGTCTGTTTCCGGCATTCCTAAATCACTTAGTAATAAATCCATCTTCGACTGTGACAGTGCAGCGTAAGCCTCAGTTGCTGAAGTCGCCACAGTTGCTTGAGCCCCATATTGCTCTAGTAAGAATCTCAGCAATTCCTGCGTGTCAGCGTCATCATCAACAATCAAAATTTTTAAGCCTTGTAAATTTGGGCAAGCAAAGGCTCTGGAATTGTCCTGATTTAACTCACTCGGAGTCTTCATGAGTGGCAGTCTGACAGTAAACGTCGCTCCCTTGGACACACCGGGACTATCTGCTGTCACAGTACCGCCATGCAACTCTACCAAGTGGCTAACTATTGCCAATCCCAATCCTAGTCCACCAAACTTTCTGGTTGTGCTGCTATCTGCTTGACGGAAATATTCAAATACATGCGGCAGAAAGTCAGGGGAGATACCACTCCCTGTATCGATGACCTGAATCAGTGCTGAGTCGGAATTTGACTCAGAAAATATTGAAAGTCGTACCTCCACGCATCCGCCAGTAGTCGTAAACTTGACAGCGTTATTCAGCAAATTCCCCACGACTTGCTGCAAGCGATAGGCATCACCCGCAACCAAGAATTTGGGATTTGGGATTTTAGGTTGCTGTGCAATGCTTGCAATGCTTCGCAGTTTTGGTTTTTGGTTTTTGGATTGGGAATTAGTACTTTCTTGATTTTCCCCTGACGCCAGATCCAACAACGGCACGCCGCCTAAAGCACTGGCTTCTCCATGTCCATCTAAAATCGAAAATCTCAAATCAATTGATTTGGCTTCTGCTGCTAAGCGCACAGTTTCCAATGCGGCGTCAATGACAACTGCTAGATCAACGGTAGCAACATTCAAGCTCAGCTTACTTCTGAGAATGCGGGAGACATCCAGCAGATCATCAATCAGTTGAATCTGCAACTTAGCATTGCGATCAATGGTATCCAAAGCACGGGCTGTGACCACTTCATCAAACTTGCGGCTCTTCAACAGCTTGGTCCATCCCAGAATGGGGTTGAGCGGTGAGCGTAGTTCGTGGGAGAGAATAGCGAGAAACTGATCCTTGATCCTGTTAGCGTCTTCCGCTGCATTACGGGCGGCTGTTTCCCGCTCTAACATTAGTTTTCGTTCTTCTTCTAGCTGTTTTTGAGCGTGAATGTCTGTGCAGGTGCCAAACCATTTGATCACACGTCCTTGGTCGTCTTTTAGGGGGTAGCCGCGTACCAGATGCCAACGGTATGTGCCATCAGAAGCTCTCTGGAAACGGTGGTCGTTCTCGTAGAGAATCCCGAGTTGCAAAGCTTGTTGCCACGGTTGTTTAATAGTTACTACATCATGCGGATGCAGCGCCTTTAGCCAACCATATCCAACAGTTTCCTCTAGGGCTAGCCCAGTGTATTCCTGCCACCGCTGATTCACGTAATCCGCCCGACCTTCTGCATCTGTTGAAAAGACGATTTCGGGAATAGCCTCAGCTAGCAGACGGTAGCGCTGTTCGCTGTGATGCAGGGCTAACTCCGTGTGCTTGCGTTGAGTAATATCTTGGACAGTACCCATCATCCGGACTGGTTTGCCAGAGCGATCGTAAAAGCAGCGACCTTTGGCGGCTATCCAATGCACACTACCATCAGCCCAAAGGCTACGGAATTCAATGTCATAGTCAACCTTCTCCTCAAGAGTACGGGTGACTGCTTCATGGGTGCGATGTTTGTCTTGTGGATGCAAAAGGTCTAGGAAAAGCTCATAGCTGACTTCGGTGTCTGGGGAGAGGCCAAAGAGGGTTTTACAAGTTTCGGTCCAAACCAACTCGTTGGTGGTAAGATTCCAAAACCACATACCCAGTTCAGCCGCTGTGCTTGCCAGCCGAATCCGCTCTTCACTCTGCCGTAGGGCATCTTCTGTGCGTCGTCGCTCTGTAATATCTTGAGCAATGCCCAAAATCTGCTGCGGCGAGCCATCGGCGGTTCTAGTGAATACCGTCTCATAGCTATAGAAGTAGCGCCACTCTCCATTGGCATGGCGATACTGGTATTCAAAGGTTGTAACTTCGCCATCAGCAGCCGAGTTGAGGCGTTCCAAGTGGGCAGGATATCGAGCTAAATCATCAGGATGCAAGAGTAGGAATAACGACTGTAATCCCATTGTCTGAATTTGATCTTGTGTGTAGCCCAGTATCTCGGCAACCTGAAGGTTTATATAGACGTTGCGCTGCTCAACCAAGTCATAGAGGTATAATAGACCAGGAATAGCATCAGCAATCTGTTGAATGAGGCGCTGAATCTCCTGCAATTCTGACTTTAAAGAAGAGGAGCGATCGCCACCGGAAAGCTGGAACACAGGAAAATTTTCTGTTTTGGCGTCACCGCGTCTCAATTTTTCCGAATCTTCCTTTTCAAGACTGCTATTGATCTCAAATTGCCCACGCTTTAATGCTGTAATATCACTAAAAGTTGTGACTACAGCATAGGGTGTAGTTCCTCCCATCTGAAATAGAGGTTGTGAGGAAAGCAATAGCCAGACTAACTCACCACTGGGCTTGTATAAACCTATCACTATATTCAAACAAGGCTGACCTGTTCTCAAAGCAGCCTTAGCTGGGTGAGTATCACCAGGAAAAGGTGATCCATCTTCGCAAATAGCCCCCCAGGTGGGGTCTAGCAAATTCCACCCTATCAGCCGCTCTGTCGTCATTCCCAAAATGCGCTCAGCAGTATGGTTACAAGCCTGAATGATGCCATCGGCAAGTTGAAGCACCATTCCCTGTTCTACCTGGGCTAACATCGGCAAGTCATTTGGCATTTCACTCGCTTGCTGGTGCAGGGACAAATTATCATTAGCCAGTTGGTTTTGGGAGGTTTGGGAGTCTGGCATTTTATAAAGCCGAACAAATCTAAGGTAAAATTACTTATGTATATGTCTCATGACACAGGTTTAATTACAAGTTTTACTTTAAAGGTGAGACGAAACAAAAATTTGCCTAGCAGTCAAAAGCCAATAATGTTTGGAGTTTGCAGTCTTGAGTCTGATAAATTGTTCATATTTGATAGTTTTTTGATGTTTATTAGGAACTAACAATCAACAAGCAACAACCAACAATCTTAAAACATATCTACTTCTTTGATAATTATATGTTTTTTCGAGTCAAAACAAATTTTTCCTTGTTTTAGTAACTTACCCATCAATCGTGTAACTGTTACCTCACCCCGACAAACATACCAAATCGTTTGCGAGTTAGTGGGGATAAATTCGCCTTTGGAATATTTATGCACAGTGCGCTCCAGCATGAGATCGTAGTCATTCTTCAAGGGTGCTAATTCTGCTTGCTGACGCCCAGTAAAGTTACGTAGCAGCCAGCGAAAGGCGCATGCTTTTCCCTCTAAGTTGCGAACAGATGTTACAGTGAAAGCTGCATCAAAGCACTCGCCATTGCATTGCCGCATCCGTAATCTTAACTCCCTCACTCTATCGGATTGAGATAAGTAGTTGTGCAAAATTAAATATATATTTGTCCGCCGCGAGTGGAGCGAAGCGGAACGTAGACCCCGGAGGGGGCTTCCCGCAGGGTAGCAATCGTCAGGGTTTGGAGATTGCTTCGCTACATTACCTAATCGCTCGCAATGACATAAATAATTTTGCGTAAGCACTTAGCTGGATGAGTTCGTAACGAAAGTGATGAAGATCGGGAGCATCCCAGGCAGCGCAAAAACACCAAGCGATTAGAAATCGCGCGCCAGTCGCCTAATAACGGGAA
>CAZZXJ010000517.1:0-5162 GCA_964657905.1 uncultured Stigonema sp. | reverse complement strand
TCCCAATATTGCTTAGTGTGTAGAAGCCTGCAATTTGGTCTTGGTTTGATTCGCTATGCCCTATGCCCGAAACGGCCTCGCGTCGATTCCTCCCACCCCTACAATTTGTGTGATTCGGAGCCGTTTTCTTTGATTTATTGATATATTTCGCCAATTTATGGGAAAATTACCGAAAAATTGATTCTAATCCAGAAATACTTGAGCTTGAACCTTAAAACGTTGTGCTAAATGTTGAATTTGACTCAGGGTTAAGGCTTGATCTGTGTTTAAAATAGATTCTATTGTTTCCGATGTACCAATTTCAGGCAAATCTGAGAAACCTAGTCCATGTTCCTCCATTAAATAGCCCAATACATCACTCCCGCTACAATTAGGAATAGAATAATGCTCTGCCTCATAAGCCTCAATCAGCGTCCCTAACGTATCAAGCAAATTATAAAGAGGATGCTGTTCATTTGTGCCAATTTCATCAATTAAATCATTTAATCGCTCGGTTGCTTGCTCATACTCTTCATCATTGCGAATTGTAAGCAGGGGTGCGATCACGCTCCAATGGGTATTAATGTCTGGGGGAAATGTAGTTAAGTTTTCCATTGGTCTTTGTCGTATTCTGAATGGGTCAAGATATCACGGATATAAACTTTTTGACGATTAAAGTGAATTGAAGTAAGTAGGTGGACAAAAATATTTACAGTCATTGCGAACGAAGTGAAGCAATCCCAAACTGTTGCGATTGCTACCCTGCGGGAAGCCCCCTCCGGGGTCTACATTTCGCTTCGCTCCATTCGCAATGACATTGTGTAATTAATTCTGTCCGACTACTTAATTACTCCCTTCCCGGTACAAAATTACCGTTCTTGAACCTTGGCGTTCCAATACTGCTCGGATAAACTGATTTATTTACCGATAAACCCTGTAGAGACGCGAAATTTCGCGTCTCTACACACTGGAAATCCTTACCAACAACCTTAACCGAGCAGTATTGCTTGGCGTTCTTGGCGTCTTGGCGGTTTTTTATAGGTAATCTTCTGGCGAGAAAGGAGTAATCGGTATTTATTACCAGCAATATTAAACACGATTAGATCGCTTACAAGATCGGCACTAGGAAAAACCGAGCGTAATTCGTCAAAAGTCTGAAAATTCGCCGAGTTCATGAGTTTAAACCAACGAATCAGCGCAGTTTCACTATCAGGATACTTTTCCCAAAATTGACGCAATGCTTTACGAGAAATAACGTGCATGATTCGCTGGATTCATTAGGCTATTATAGCGAATCTCGTCACAGTGCGATCGCGCTTCTCTTTATCTGCTCCCTTTGAATCCACTTATGCCCTGACAATAGTAACAGAACGTCCATTATTTGTAGTTGTAACTTGAGTATTCAAACGCTCTTCTATAGGTAAAGCTTTGGAGCGTAAATCGAAAACAATCAACCAACCAAAATTTACACCCAACCGCGCCAAATAAGAATCTAACTGTTCAATACCTGATTCCATTGGATCGCCCCTTTTATCTCGCCAAGCCTTCAACTCAATCCCTAAGGTTATATTCCCATATCTCAAACACAAATCCATCCGATCTCGTCCAATGGCATATTCTCGTTCTAAGGTTCCACCTCCGTTAACCACACGATGTAAAAATGCCATTAGTACCAAGTGCGGTGCAATCTCATGATAAGCAGCGCTACCAAGTAATGGTTCTCCATGCTGCCGCCAGAACACCAAAAACGCCTGCAATAAAGCATCCGTATCTAACGCACCGTCAGCAGTTAACCAAGTTGGTGTAATTTGAGGCAAAGAAGCCATCGGTGTCACAGTTAATACTCTGGGTAACACCTCACGGTAGATCGGATTAGCGATCGCCAGTCCTCCCAAGGGGTCCATTTTACATAAACCCAGATCGATGACAAACTGGATATCATCATTAGGTATATCTCCAAGTTCCAACCCTGCTAAGATTGGTTCGATAATTGCCTTTACTCTTAATTCTCGCAGTCGTTCAGCAAGGGAATCGAGATGGGTATCCTGTCTTTCTATCAAGATTTCTTTCACAGAGTGAATATGTTCGGATGTAATGGCTACCGTTGTATCTGTCACCATCCCTTCAACAATTTCTTTGGCAAGGGCATTTACCAACCACGGTTGCCCTTGAGTCAAATCAAACGCTGTTTGAATAGCTTCAAGTGTAAAAACTTGTCCCGTATCTTCGGTATGCTGTTGGTATAATTCCCCTACCTCCTTTGCATTAAAATCCCTTAAGGTTAGGGAGCGGACTTTGATATTAAACGGACTTGCTGTATTCAATCTATTGCTACCCCCAGAAGCAACCTTATAATCGCGTACATCACGCAAGCCAATTAATCCGACGCTGATGGGAAAGTTTTGGGGACGAATGGGATAGCCATCACGTAACTGTCGCAAAACTGAAATCAGTGCTTCATCCTGTAACGAGTCAATTTCATCGATAAACAGCACTAACGGTCGCTTTTGAGCTTGTGCCCAAGCGATTAGCGCAGCTTGAATTCGTCGTCCTGGCTGCGCTACGTCCCAGTTATCGGGAGGTTGTAAATCTGGGGGTAAATACAACTGGGCACGCGAATGCCAAGCATCAAGAATAGCAAGTTCTGCCGTCTCTGGGCGATCGCTAAAGGGGCTTCCCACTTCCGCAGATACCGTGACTGCCGTGTAGCGTCCACTTTCTGTAAGTTGTTTTGCCAGAGCCAGCATTGCGGTAGTTTTACCTGTTTGGCGCGGTGCATGAATGACGAAATAGTTACGTTGTTCAATCAGCCGCTCCAAGTTAGGCAACCGAATCGTGGGCGGTAGCATATAATGAATGTCAGCTTGACAAGGACCTGCGGTATTAAACCAACGAGACATAAAGATGTGGGGCGCTATCAGGCTGCATTAAGTTTAACAGTTAAGGTAATTTACAAGAGCGTCAACCTTTGTAGAGACGTTGCTATCTGCTCCATCCAAAAAAGGATAATTAATTACAATTAAATCACCTTTAGTCAAGTGTTCTATAGATTTTTCCAAGCTTCATTTTCCTGTTCATTCAGCCAATATTCATCCAGTGCAAATTCACTTATTTTCATAAGATTTAGGATAATTTTATCATCATAATCATCTATTGCCATCTGATTGTCATTTGTTTTTTTGCTTAGTTCGTCTGGACGGAGTTTTTTTTCTTCTAGTACTTTAAACGCAGCACTAATCACCTCCGAAGCATTAGCGTATTTACCCTTTTTCATCTGGTTTATGATAAATTTCTCCTGATCGCGATTTAGAGAAATATTCATTTCCTTTTCGATTGGTTGCCTAGACTTTATTATATATTAATGGAGTTTGTGTGCGATCGCCTAACAATAAACTGCCATACTTCATGCAGTTTTTACTTGGAAGGAAGTTAAAGAGGACGTTCGGCGGTGTGTTTGGGAATAATGCTACTGCCCCAAACCCCGACTCGGTAAGCATTATATTTTATGCCGGACGAGAAACAATTTGCAGGAGTGATGGCACGTTGATCATAGGTCAAATCACAAATGGCTGAAGTTCGCGATTATGCCACTGCCGCCCATACCATTCGGCAACCAAGGGACGGATGATAAACTTGGGAGGGTAGCCGCCTTTGACATCAATGCGTAGACACGAGTAAGGTCGTCGCTTTTGCGAACCATAACCGTTGCGACCAACGAAAAGCTGCGATCGCGCCACTAACCTATTCTCTTGTTTACCTGCATCTGTTAAAGTCTCCATCAAATCTGGTCCCTCAGTGCGTTGGCGTCGCAAACTAAAGCCACTGCCACCACAAACAATCCAGTGAATACCAGAATCAGCACTTAGAGTGTCCATTGTCTGCAAGTATTCTAGACAGTGAGCGTGACCATTTAAGACCAAATTGACCAGAGGACGCCCTTGAGTTAGGTTCCCTACCTCCTTCGCTACTGCATTCAGCACCTCACGCAGGCGACTGCGAATTGCTAGAGTCTGCGCTTGTTGCCACTTCGTCGCCTCAGTGACGTAAGGAGGATGATGGAAATAAATCACCCTTCCCCGAACATCTGCGGTATGCCATGATTCAATTAATTTCAGCTTTAGCCATTCCAATTGATCGATATCAGTTACTGTTATTTTGTCAGTCGTTAATTGCTTGTCGATATCAACAATAATTTCCTCAATTTGTGACAGCTTCGCGTGTAAATCGTCCAGTTGCTCTGCTTCACTGTGGTTATCTGGATTAAGCTTCGCAGAGGTTTCCATAATTTGTTCCTTCTGTTGCTCTAGGTCATAACGGCGTTGCTCCAGCAAAGAGCGTTCAGCTTCTCCTTCCTTGGTTTTGGGTAGGGGAGGGGGATCGTTAAACGTGTTAGAATCTAGGGCAAAGAAGTCAATCCCGCCGTAGCGGAAAGTGTAGTAGCGATTGGGAAGGCGAGTGAAGCTCCCTGGCTCGTAGCGCAGACAGCGACCTGTGTCTGTCTTGGCAGTGTAGTGTTTGTCCAGATGACGAGCTAGATCTCCTGGGATCTGATACGCCTTGAGATAATCCAAAAACGCCCGTGCATAGGCTTCACCTTGTCCTGAACCATGCCAGCCTAAATCAAGGTACAGCTTTGCCTGGAGTAGACGACGCAATGGTAGTGTAGTCAAGGACACTAAGCTTAAAAAAAACGGCAAGTCGTAGTAATCGTGATTTCCTGGTACGGGTAGGATTGGCAAGGTGAAAACCATCTTGTCGTAAGCAATGCGGCGGGGATCCTCTCCTCCTAAGAGAAACTCCCGGTAAGGCACGATAAAGTTTTCCTGGTAGTATTCGCTTGACCCCAATAAGTAGATAACATCACCTGTATGCAGCATGAAACGGCATTCTTGGTGATGGGGTAGCATCAATTCAGCAATCTGTCGCTGCGGATTGTGTCCTCGGTGCGCCCCAGAACCGCTATCACCCACTACTAAAAACGAGAACTCAGGATCATCTGACCCTCCATCATCCAGCACCAACCGAGTTTGGTCAATGCTCTGTTCAAGAATTGCCGGGTCTTGCCACCGCACCCGCTGATTCATCTTGCGAATTTTGTCGGCGATCGCCGGATCGGAAACGAGTTTCAATGCACCTTACTCCTCAATTGTCAACTACAGGTTATGCAATGGGGCATGGGGCAT
>CAZZXJ010000516.1:0-5169 GCA_964657905.1 uncultured Stigonema sp. | reverse complement strand
CTCTAAAAGCCTCAACAGCTTCTCTGACAACTGTGTCAGGTAAGGACGCTTCAATTCACCCAGGTGTTTCAAGTGAGCGTATGCCGCTGCTTCCAAGTTGCCACAGTTGCGTAGTTTGGTAATGCGATCGCCTCTGGAGCAGTGGGCGATCGCACAAATCCCACTACTCTCCCAAAAACTGAGCTACCACCGCCAAATCTTCCATCGCTTGGTTTAGCCGAGTTAGCATTGCCTCGGTTACTTCTGGTTGAGCTTCAACTCTTTCTAACTTTTCTCGTAAATGACGCTCTAAGGCTTCCATCCACAAGGAAACCCCAGTGTGACGAATAGCTTTTAGTAATCCCATGTTAGTCAAAACAGCTAGCTGAAATCCCGTTTGATCTTGTCCGCCATACCCATAGTATCCGTTACTTAGTTCCAATTTTTCAGGAGTGAATTCTGCATACTGGTCAAATGTGATGCCTGTAGGTTTTAGCTGAGGTTGTGGTAGAGGAGGTTGGGAATTAGTCATAACCTATGATGAGGAGTGCCACTTATCTATATTTGCATATAGGCGATGCCGCTTGTGGCACTTCACGACGGGCGATCGCACATCTTCAAATTATCCCATATGGCGAGCGTGGATCGTTTCAAGTTTAGGCGATCGCCTACATCACCCCCAACTAATTTACAGACTGCCCGGTTCGCACGGTACATGCTACCGTAATAGAGGAGACAAAGAGCGATCGCACCTCCCACCTCAATCTTCATCCTTAAGTTCAGCTAAAATCTTGTCTAGCCTGTCATTGCTGTCCTTGGCGAGTTGAACACATCGAACACTTGCAACCATTCCACCAGTAGCGGTAACTGCGCCTTCACTTGCTTTCCCTGAAAGCAACAACCCAGCCCCAGTTAGGCTGATGAAGGTAGAAACGGCGGTGGCAACGAATGCCAAGTTAAAGCTGTGACGTGCTTGACGTAGGCGTTCTTGGGCGATACTTAATTCTATGTTACGGTGAGAATCTAATGCTTGCGTGTTGTTTTTCATAAACTGTAAATCTTTGAATCACTACACTTGTAGTCTCACTGTTTAACGGTTAAAGTTCAGTCTAGATAAGGCTTACAGAGACACTGACTTTTGTACGGGTTTGGTATAACTTTGGTTTTTCACCTAGAATGGATATAAATTTAGGCGTTTAGCTATGGCAAGGCGATCGCTCACAGCAAGTCCAAAAGCATCCGTGACAGGTTAAGAGAATTGCACTTTTGTCAAGGGGGGTAGAGGAAAAGGTGATAAATCCAGCTTCGGGACAGACTTTCGCAGGGCTTTGACCACGCCTAAATCCCGGTTTTCTTTTGCAGCGAAGTACTTAACTGGGTCTGTGGCTTTGCCCTTGTCATAGGCAACGCTAAAATGATACAGACCCCGATAAACCATCTCTAAGGAAATGCGATCAAATGGGAGAGATAATTCGTCGGCGATAGCGAAGCGCTGCTGCGAAGCGCAGATCGCATCCCCAAGATCCACCAAAACAGCATAAAAAAGCCAAGTAGCCCACACTTGTAATTTGATACCATTAATAGAACCAGTCCACAAATAAGACAATCCTAACAACCGTTTGACTGTGTGAAAAGCGTCTTCAATCCGCCAGCGCCGCCGATATAAATCAGCGACAACGTAGGGAGGTAAAACATTTGGGTCAAGAACAGAAGTAATGTAAGAATAGCTAGATTTACCAACTTTAATCTCTATAAAACGTAAAGTAAGGATTGGTGCGCCACCTCGACCAGTACCAAGTTGAATCAATTGGTCTTTAACAGAATAATCATAAGTAAATACCTTTAATACCTTAACAGATGCTTTGGCTTTTAATCGAGTAATAAAGTGAACATTTTGATTAATAAGTTTTTCAAAAAATAGGAAATGATAAAATCCTCTGTCCAATATAATTAGAGTTTTAGCAGTTAGTAAATTCAGCAGTCCTGCCTCAAAATTAGTATCGCTAGCCGATGGATTTGTATGAAACCAAATTTCGATGGGCAGTCGAGTCACCAAATCAATTACTGTACAAATTTTTCCAGCTAGCTGACCTGTTCTCAAGTCTTCTAGGCTTTTAAGCTTGCGAAATAAAGCTTCGAGTGTTGTCCCATCTGCCACCCAAATTTGTTCAAAATTCTGGCGCGCAAACTTAATACTATCTGGTAATGGACGTTGAGTACGTTGCTGCCAATTGTGTTGTAATTGAGGCAGTAGATCTTTAAATACTCTTTCAAACAATTCTGACGGAAAAACTAAAAATCTTTCGCCAAGCGATTGTTGAGCAATTTTAGTGGCACGACACCATAACAAATCTTCTCGTGCTAAAAGACGAGTCAATTCTTGAACTGAAGGAACTTGTCTCCAAAGCAGTGTTAATACTGCTGCCACCATGAAGGATAAATTAATTATACGGTCTCGTAATCCTAATTGCTTGTAGTATTTTTGTTGAGCAGAAATAGCGGGAGTTAATAAAGCTTGTAAATGTTGAGCAATGACTTCGTTATTAATGGTAGGAGTATTGTGTCGCTTGACATGGTCAGGATTACGCTTTGTTTTTTTAGACATCGTGGTGAGCCAAAAAAAGTCATCACTTAGTTTGGCATCTTTGTGCGACCCAACAATAATCGATTTATCCAAAAATTGTTGTATTCAAGATTAACGATCGCCCCCACCAAATTTGATTTTTCTCCCTTGATGATAATGATAATCAAATCAAGGGGAGGAAGAGTCGAGCTTCACTCGACTCTTCCTCCCACCCCCTCTGAGGGATTATCACAAGCGCCACGTTTTTCTCACCCCTTAGAGGTATTGACAAAATGTATATAACCTTAACCTATCACAGATGGGGTATGTGTGAGAAATCTGGGTAATGATGTTACTAAATACGGTGATGTGGGAATGATAAGTATGTTGTAAATTACCAGAAAATATGCCTGACAGTTTCTTTGAAGAAGTAAAAGCTGTTTTACAGAGATCACTAAATACCAATACAACGAAACAAAAAAGTACACTGGTAAGCATTTGTAATAGAAACGTGACTATAAACTATGGACTCAATTTTGACAATTTATTACCTGGAATGACTCATGTGAGAATTTATAACGATTTAAAAGAAATACAAAAACGCTATAAGGATGAACTTCCGAAGAAAGTTTTAGTTTTTTCTGTAAATATAGAGCTAAACAGCCACGAAATAATGGAAGCATGGGAGCATCCACTTTTTTAGATCCTTCATTGATTCTACATGCCGAATAAAGCGCGATCCCGGTCAGACTGAAACCCTTCGTTGAAAAGTTCTTGAATTTCAGACTGTGTAAGGATTTTCGCCTTCCCGTGCCTGTTGATTTTCATAGCCTGTCTAACTTTGTTGTGATTCAGAGGCTACTACTTTTTGGGCTTTTGAGAAATACCTTTCTTCGGTAAATTTATATTACGTAAAAATCACTAAATTATATTGAAAATACATTTAATTTTTATAACTATATTGGTATTTTTACTCAAGCGTCATATATTTTTTTTAATTTAATATAGGTTTTATTTACAAAATTATGACTAGAGATGAAAACATAGATTATTATGTTTCTCAAGTTTCTTTAATAAGAAAAGTGGGTTTTGATGAAAACTTAACTAGTGCAAGACACACGGCTACTAATTATGAGGAGGTTTTAAATCAACGTTTGTCAAGACATATTAAAGATGAAATTTATTATGCAGTAAAGGCAAAAGCAAATGAGTTAGTAGAAGATAGCAAAAAAGCATCTATAAAATTGCGCGACGCTGAACTTGATGCTGAAGCGAAAAATAATTTTGATACCTATTTAAAATACAGAATATCTAATATTTCTAATTTGATAAAAACTAGAAAAGATGATTATTGGAGATATCCTAGAGAAGTTGCAGAAGGATTAGATAATATTCTCGCTCAAAATAAACAAGATAAATGGGCTGATAATTTTAGAAAAGAACAATTATCAATCAAGAGTGTCAAAGAATTAAATTTACTGGTTGAAAAAGTATCTTTATTAATTTTAAGTGATGTTGAAAAAGAAAAAAGGATTCAAAATGAAAAATGGCATAAACTATGGATAGAAATACGAGATAAAGAACAACAAAAACAACAAAAAGAATATCAAGAAAGACATGAAAAAACGATTGAAGAGGAAAAACAGAAAAAACTACAGATAGAAATAGCAGAGAAAAACCGGGTAAAAAAATGTCAAGAAAGATGTAAAAAAGAGTTAAATAAAAGCCGCGTTCATCAAACAATGATTTTATTACTTTTATTATTCTCAATAGTAATTACTTATATTGATAGTAAGCATTCTTCCACTCATGCTATTCATGATACTCACCATTATAAATATAGTAAACAACTGAAAAATAGTTATAGGTTTACTCTTTCAATTCTGGGTTTGGGAGCATTTGTGTCAATAGTTCGACTAGTTAAATTATTAAATGAAAAATAGTTTTTAATTATATAAAGGCGTAAGATACTCAACCGTAGACTTTTTTTACCTCAATATCGGGATAAGCTTTTTATCTCCTGCTACTGGGTAGTAACTGGTTAGAATTTTTTAAACCAGTTTAAATTATTAAGATTGATGTAAAAACCCTCTGAGTTTTGTGCTGAGAGGGTTTCTGGTATTGGATTCAACATAAGAAAGTATTATGCAGCAATATTACTTTTTGTTTTCTCTAAAATGATAATTATATAAGGATTTATTTATTGCGTCTATAAAGTCTGTAATTCCATCTAATAGTGAAGTTCCTCTAACACTCCGGTTCACTAATTCCTTCAAGATAATAAAATTACGTTGTACAAAAGGTTTTTTAAAATCTAAATGTTTAAAATCCGGCATTACTGAGCGTTCGCTTACACTATTTTCTAGATATTCGTTCCATTCTTTTGGATATTGGGCATAATTTTCTTTTAATCTTTCTTTAAAAATAAATGCTAGAGTGCCAGATGCAATGTCAGCTATTTGTATACCGGGATATTGTTTTGAGTCAACAAAGCGAAGTGGACTAGTTAAATTATAACTAATTGGAATTTTTATTCCATCATTTTCATAAAAAATTGTATCTGTTCTATTAATCATTAGACATCTCCAAAATAGAACCATTCTGTGGTAAAAGGGTATAAAATCATC
>CAZZXJ010000515.1:0-5204 GCA_964657905.1 uncultured Stigonema sp. | reverse complement strand
GTCATTGGTCATTGGTCATTGGTTACAAGGGACAAATGACAAATGACTATTGACTATAAAGCTTCCTATAAGCTGTTTTGTTGCTTGATGAAGACTTTGTGTAGACAGATGATTTTTAGCAGTTATGGATTACATCTCAGCATTTGATTTTGCTATGTTGGCAGAGGTGACATGAATTGCTAATTTTCACGGTTGTCATATCGCGCCATATTTTTGATCAATTGTTTAGAGTACTGCGGATTTCTCCTGTACGAAAACCTGTAAAAAAACGAGGTAACTATGGCTCAATCGCAAGAAGCAACACAAGCTCACACACTACCCCTACCACCTGCTGCCACCCCTAAAGGCATTGCGGCAACAGAGCTGCGCCCTTGGGGTTCTTTTACGGTTTTGGAAGAAGGGCGCGGATACAAAATCAAGCGCATTGAAGTTAAGCCGGGACACCGCCTTAGCCTGCAAATGCACCACCACCGCAGCGAACACTGGATTGTTGTCTCTGGTACAGCTAGGGTAACTTGTGGTCAGGCAGAAGTATTGCTGAGCAATAATCAGTCAACCTATGTACCCCAATGTACAACTCATCGTCTAGAGAATCCTGGCGTGATTCCCTTGGTGTTGATCGAAGTGCAAAATGGGGAATATCTGGGAGAAGATGACATTATCCGCTACCAAGATGACTACGCCCGCACTGAAAAATTTAACCACCAATTAACCGCCGTACTTTAAAAATTTAATAATTTTTTGTTTGTTGGTGATTGGTTGGAACAAAAAATCACCAACTACCAACCACCGACACCCTTGTATAAATCGTTTTGGCTAACGATTTGAGAAGTCTATACCCTAATCGGGTAGGGACTTAATGCTTACACAGAATGTCTTGTAAAATTAAGATGGGTTTCAATTTTCAAAGCTATTCCATGATTCATCTAAGTACAGCAGCAGTAAGTGAGATTAGGCGATTAAGGTCAAAGCAGCAGCCAAACAACTGGTTTCGATTGGCAGTTAAACCCGGTGGCTGTTCTGGTTGGTTTTACGATATGACATTTGAGGAAGCGGTAAAAGTTGGCGATCGCGTTTTTGACGAACATGGTATTCCAGTCGTGATCGATGCCGAAAGCTTACAATATATTAACGGCTTGCAGTTGGATTATTCAGAGGATCTAATGGGCGGTGGTTTTCGTTTCTACAACCCTCAGGAGATCGCTACGTGTAGTTGTGGCAACTCCTTCTCTACCTAATGGCTAATTGCTCATAGTTAATTGCTAACGGCAAAAACGCAATTAGCAAGAAAAGGTTGACAGGAATATATAGAATACGGTATAATGACAATTTGTTAAAACTTAGATCCTAAACAGCTTCATACGCTGTAACTCATGCCAACAATACAGCAGCTTATACGTAATGAACGCGAACAAGCGCGTCAGAAAACTAAGTCCCCTGCTCTGAAACAATGCCCACAACGTCGGGGTGTCTGTACCAGAGTATACACGACCACACCGAAAAAGCCTAACTCAGCTCTGCGCAAGGTAGCGCGGGTAAGACTTACTTCTGGATTTGAAGTCACCGCTTACATTCCAGGAATTGGTCATAACTTGCAAGAACACTCAGTGGTGATGATTCGTGGCGGTCGGGTTAAGGATCTACCTGGCGTGAGATACCACATCATCCGTGGAACCTTAGATACAGCCGGAGTCAAAGACCGCAAACAAGGTCGTTCCAAGTATGGAACCAAGCGTCCAAAGAAACAAGCTTAGCAACGATTAATCGCTGTTGTCGCTTGATTTAGCAGGAAAAAGGTTGGCGTCAGCAAGGAAATCTTTTGCGAAGAAGAGTTCAAGCGGCGACTTACTTGGTAAAAAATGTACTCAGGAAAGTGCTAAATACCTCCTTGCTGAGTGCAGAGTGGAAACTACTAAGCACTCAGGACTGAAGAAAGAGGGACTACTGAAAGAAGCTAGCCGATTGACAGAAATCAAGTTAAATTGGTATAGATTCTACTTGCATGCAAGTTATTTTGGATTTTGGATGAGAAATTAGAGGAGAATCCAATCCATAATCTAAATTCTCAAATCTAAAATCCAGAATTCTTGGTGAAGAGCGAGAGTAGGAAGTTTTTAGAATGCTATGAAAAGGAGACGTGACGTCAGTCGTCAGGAGTCAGAATAACCCAATGTCTAAAGTCAGGGGTTTCCATAAAGAATTTTGTTTCTTTGTCTCCACGGATAAATCCGGGGGCTTTAGACCACGATTCATCCACCAGTCGTACAGAATTCATTCTGAATTCTGGCTCCTGACTCCTGAATTCTTCTTCGGTTAGCGATAGAAGCATTTTTACCTATATATAAATATATAGAAGGTATATAATGTTGTCGTCTTGTGTGTCTAGTTGAGGGCAGCAAGTCACAAGGTCAGCTGGAAAGTTGTCCAATAGCGCAAGCGCATATAGTCTAGTTGCCAAAACCAAACTAAGGGTTAAGTATGTCTCGTCGTGGTGTTATTCAAAGGCGCCCAGTGCCGCCAGACTCCGTGTATAACAGCCGTCTTGTTAGCATGATAGTTCGGCGGGTGATGCGTCATGGCAAAAAATCACTTGCCTCACGGATTGTTTATAATGCCTTGAAAACTATTGAGGAACGCACTGGTGGCGATGCCTTGGAAACCTTTGAAAGAGCAGTGCGGAATGCAACGCCTTTGGTAGAAGTAAAAGCTCGGCGAGTTGGCGGAGCAACCTACCAAGTACCAATGGAAGTGCGTACCGAGCGGGGTACCACCTTAGCACTGCGTTGGCTCGTACAGTATTCTAGGTCTAGACCTGGTCGTACAATGGCAAGCAAACTGGCAAATGAGTTGATGGATGCCGCCAACGAAACCGGAAATGCAATTCGCAAACGGGAAGAAACGCATCGGATGGCGGAAGCAAACAAAGCCTTTGCACACTATCGTTACTAAGTAAAAAAGCGATATATCGTGAACAAAAAGCGATATATCGTGTAATTACAAAAAAAAGACGGTTTTCCGTAAAAGTATAACATCTTTAACAAAGTGTAATATACAAGATATCATGCGGCAAAAACTATAGGAGGTTACTGTGGCACGTATAAACCCGCTAGAGAGAGTACGCAATATCGGTATTGCGGCGCATATAGATGCGGGCAAAACAACGACAACAGAGAGAATATTATTTTACTCTGGGATAATTCATAAGATTGGTGAAGTCCATGAAGGAACCGCTGTAACCGACTGGATGGAACAGGAGCGGGAGCGGGGAATTACTATTACTGCTGCTGCCATTAGCACCAGCTGGAAAAATCATCAAATTAACATTATCGATACTCCAGGACACGTTGACTTCACAATTGAAGTAGAACGTTCCATGCGGGTGCTGGATGGTGTAATTACAGTTCTATGCTCTGTAGGCGGTGTGCAGCCTCAAACAGAAACGGTTTGGCGTCAAGCAGATCGCTATAAAATACCTCGGATCATTTTTATTAACAAGATGGATCGCACAGGCGCGAACTTTTATAAAGTTCACGAGCAGGTACGCGATCGCCTCCGGGCTAACGCCATAGCCATTCAGTTGCCTATAGGCAGTGAAAACGAATTCCGGGGTATTGTTGATCTGGTGAAGATGAGTGCATACATCTATACCAACGACCAGGGAACTGATATCCAGGAAACTGAGATCCCCGAAGACATGCAAGCTCAGGTAGAAGAACACCGTACCAAACTGATTGAGGCGGTATCGGAAACTGACGATGACCTGATGACCAAGTACTTCGAGGGCGAAGCACTTACCGAAGACGAAATCCGGAGCGCCTTGCGTAAAGGCACAATAGCAGGCAAGATTGTGCCATTGCTCTGCGGCTCAGCCTTTAAAAACAAAGGTGTGCAGCTGATGTTGGATGCGGTAGTAGATTACCTACCCGCACCAAACGACGTACCGCCAATTCAAGGGCTATTGCCCAATGGCAATACTGTTGAACGTCGCGCCGACGACAATGAACCACTGTCGGCACTGGCATTCAAGATTATGGCTGACCCTTACGGTCGCCTGACCTTCGTTCGCGTCTATTCTGGCATCCTCAAAAAAGGCAGCTATGTCTACAACGCCACGAAAAACAAGAAAGAAAGAATTTCTCGTTTGGTGGTGTTAAAGGCGGATGATCGGCTCGACGTTGATGAACTAAGAGCGGGTGATTTGGGAGCCGCTTTGGGATTGAAAGACACCTTGACAGGTGACACAATTTGTGACGAAGGCTCACCAGTGATTCTGGAATCCCTGTTCATTCCAGAGCCTGTCATCTCGGTGGCGGTTGAACCCAAAACCAAGAACGACATGGATAAGCTGTCCAAAGCCTTACAATCTCTGTCGGAAGAAGACCCAACCTTCCGCGTTCATGTCGATCCGGAAACCAACCAAACCGTGATTGCAGGGATGGGAGAGCTACACCTGGAAATTCTGGTTGACCGGATGTTACGAGAATTCAAAGTGGAAGCGAATGTCGGTGCGCCGCAAGTAGCTTATCGCGAAACAATTCGTAAGCGTGTCAACAAAGTAGAAGGTAAATTCATCCGCCAAAGCGGTGGCAAAGGTCAGTACGGTCACGTTGTGATTGACTTGGAACCAGGAGAACCCGGAACAGGCTTTGAATTCGTCTCCAAAATTGTAGGTGGAACCGTACCGAAAGAGTACATTTCGCCAGCAGAAGCAGGAATGAAAGAAAGCTGCGAATCGGGTGTTCTAGCTGGATATCCACTGATTGACGTCAAAGCAACGTTGATCGATGGGTCTTACCACGATGTAGACTCGTCAGAAATGGCTTTCAAAATCGCTGGCTCAATGGCAATGAAAGAGGCGGTAATGAAAGCTTCACCCGTCCTGTTAGAGCCTATGATGAAGGTTGAGGTGGAAGTTCCCGAAAACTTCCTAGGGGATGTTATGGGAGACCTGAATTCCCGTCGTGGGCAAATTGAGGGGATGGGATCTGAGCAGGGTCTGGCCAAAGTAACTGCTAAAGTCCCATTAGCAGAAATGTTTGGCTACGCCACTGATATCCGGTCGAAGACCCAAGGGCGGGGCATTTTCTCTATGCAGTTTAGCCACTACGAAGAAGTGCCTCGCAACGTGGCTGAAGCAATCATCGCTAAAAGCAAAGGGAACGCTTAATAGTCATTAGTCATTTGTCATTTGTCATTAGTTATTT
>CAZZXJ010000514.1:0-5225 GCA_964657905.1 uncultured Stigonema sp. | reverse complement strand
ACTCAACCATTGCCAGCCGTCCTCCCCTTTCAGGTTTAGGCTGAACGAATCGCACTGCCACCAGCACTTTCAGCCTTGCGACATAATTCTGATTGGAAAAACCCAGGAGACTTGGCAGAGATTGCTTTACCATAACGTTTCTGCCAGCCTTTTACAGACACATTCTCCATTGAGATGTGCTTACCACCTTTTCTCAAAATCTCGTTAACTAGTTTCCTGTTTTGAGATTGTGCGTAGGCGGTTTTACGACGTTCTAGCTCACGACGCTTTTTCCCTAGCTCTTGATATCTTTTGGAATTATTCCACTCTAGACGCTTAGCTTTCTCACATGACTTGACCTTCCCTTTGCGCTTAACTTTTCTGCCGCCCTTTTTACCTTTGGGGACAATATCGTCAGGTTCAAAATTATTAGGATTGTTCTTCCGGCGAGAGCGTTCCTGCTTACGCTGTATTGCTTTAATCTCTTTTTCAAACGTTGGCACATTTTCTGCGAAAGGTTTTAAACCAGCCGCATGATGAGAAATGTAGGCAACATTAGAAACATTAAGATCAATACTGCAACGAGCATCGTTAACAGTTGTCTTTGCTCTTCCTTGATCAGGAATACCTTCACAGATAAGTTGTACAAACCAGCGAGTTTTTCCGTTGATGTCCCTTTTTACAACTCCAACCCTAAATGTAGCTTGAGAGCAGCATCTACTAATTGCATCAACTCTTCACTTAAACTATTTATCACCTCTGACACAATCCTTTGCTTAGAAATTGTTCGCACCTGCTGCGCCTGTACTTTGGAAGCTAATGGTAAACCACTATCCTCTGGATTAAGTAAAACCTCGAAAGGGTAAACACGCCTAACATTGGATGTAAGCGGTAAAATTGTTACCGTACTAGCTGCACGATTATTTGCATCATTGCTGACTATCAGCACTGGGCGGCGTTTATCCATCTCTGAGCCTACAGCCGGACTAAGATTGGCGTAATAAATATCACCACGCTTCATCGGTTAATCCGTCTGTAATCGTCACATCCCAATCATTGTCAACTTCGGCAGATGCCTCTCGGTAAGCATCTTCTAGTTCCTGTGTTCGCAACAATTGCAATGCCATTTCAATGACTTGGGAGCGAGATTTACACTCATGGGCTACTTTGTAACCTTCAACAAATTGCACCAGGGACGCTGGTAAGGAAATTGATAGTTTTTCAACTTGCATAGTCTTACCAAATAGTAGCAAGAATCTTCTTACTTAATGGTAGTCTATATAGTAGTAATGTTTCTCAGAAAATAGTTGTTTACTAGGCAGAGCCTAGTAACGCGCTATCGTCCGGCTCTGCCTCCCGGAATACATCGCAGAATATCGAGAGGAGAAACCGAAGGGTAGAATACCAACTACGGAACCACCAAGACGCCAAGGACGCCAAGAAGATGTCAAGAAGAAGATAGGTAATTTTGTAGCGGTTCGGGAGTAACTTATAAAAATGGCTCAAGAGCGCGATTTTGTAAAATAGGAGCAACGGATTCTGAAATTAGTTTTCTGGTTGCAGACTTTTTAAGTAAACCAGTTTAAGTAAGGTACCCCAGATGTCAGAAACAATTAATATTGAGCAAGCAGTGTTAAATAATCTGCGCATGCTCCCAGATAAAAAACAACAGGAAGTGCTGGATTTTGTACAATTTCTTGTGCAAGAAACAGGACAGGTAAAGCAGTCAAATAGCAAAGCAACGGAATTATGTGTTTCATCAACAACCCAACCGAAAAAACAGCTATCTCTGCAAGAAATTGCTAGGCTACCGGTGGCAGAACGACACCAACTACTAGCACCGTTTATAGCTGCAACAGCCGAAGACTTTTTGACTGATCCTGAATTAACAGAGTTTTCTGTTCTCGATGGGGAAGACTGGGAAACTGAAAATGACTAATCCCAAACGAGGGGAAATTTGGCTGGTGCAACTCGATCCCACTAGAGGACAAGAAATTCATAAGACTCGCCCTGCTGTTGTAATTAGTTCCGAGATTTTTAGCTCTATTCCGATGCGAATTATTATTCCAGTTGCAACATGGCAACCTAAATTCCAAAATCGCCCTTTCATGATTCCCATCCAAAAAACTGATGAAAACGGGTTAGACTCAAATTCAGCAGGTAATATCTTGCAAGTCCGTAGTGTAACAACTGAGCGATTTGTCAGGTGTTTAGGAAAAGTTTCAGTAGCCGTTCTTCAAGAATTACTGGCAGGTTTAATTATTTGTATTGATTATACATAAAGAAAGTGAAAGCCCTTTACCCTGCGCTAATAACTCTTGCTATAATTCTACCGCTACCCATCCACGCACAGCTAGAGGTAGGTCGTCCTGCTGCTTCTAATGTGCCGGGTAGACAATATCCATATATAGCGCTTCTCGTTTGGATGCAATACACCGTAGGGGCGCAGCATTGCTGTGCCCCTACAAGTAACCTGTATTTCACTCAATGGAGAACTGCTATATTCATTCTGACAGACGCGTGACCTGATCGTGGAAACACAAGAGCGCTCCCCAAAATATACTAGTTAAGCACTATAACAACCCCCATAAGAAAAAAACAGTGTAGTAAAATAAGAGTAGATGGATTCGGGGGACCAGTTTACTGGTCATAAATATCTATAGAGACTATCTTTGGTAATCTCCAAGGTCTAAAGTCCAGCCAGCTGAAACAACTACAGCGGCTGTATCACCAGCGCATACCAGGCGCTCTCATCATTACGCCTGACTTTTCCCAGCGACTGGCAGCAATAAGTACTGAAATTAATCAGCCTATATGTGCCTACCTTAACCGACGCGGACAGGTGATTCGGGTCGGGGTAGGTACACCGCGAGTAACGCAAATTCCACCACTAGAATTGCCCCGCTATGGTGCAGAACGACTCAGTGGTATTCGTTGCATCGCCACTCATTTGAAGGCAGAACCGCCTAACGAAGTGGCGCTGACAGCTATGGCAATGCAACGTTTAGATGCCCTGGTGATGCTAAATATTACCGGGACAGGATTTCAACGGCGGGGTGGTGGCGCTACTGGCTATGTCAAGGAAGCTTATTTAGCTCATCTTACACCCCAAGACTCTCGCGCCCTCATCACCAGTCCCGCTATCAAAAAAGTTTTTCCTGATCTTCCCCCTGCTGGCAGTAAGGAACTAGGGAGCAACCTTATATCACCAAGTTGGAGCGTATCACCACCCATGAGTCTAGATATGCTGACAAAGCAGGACTTTATGAACTTGGTGGAAGGACTGGAAGCCGAATTCCAGCGAGAATTTGTCGCTCAAGAAGTAGACACTGATCATGAGCGCGTCTTGATTGTTGGTGTAATGACCGATAAGATGACGGCCCAACAATTCCAAGACACCCTAGCGGAATTGGGGCGGTTAGTAGATACGGCAGGAGGCGAAGTATTGGAGGTGGTGCGGCAAAAGCGATCGCGCATTCATCCCCAAACCCTGGTAGGTGAAGGTAAAGTGCAAGAAATTGCCCTAACCGCCCAAACCTTGGGAGCTAATCTCGTCGTCTTTGACCACGATCTCTCACCTGCTCAAATTCGCAACTTAGAAGCCCAAATTGGTATTCGGGTGGTTGACCGCACCGAAGTCATTTTGGATATCTTTGCCCAACGCGCTCAGTCCCGTGCTGGTAAGTTGCAAGTCGAACTGGCACAGTTAGAGTACATGCTACCGCGACTGACCGGTAGAGGTCAAGCAATGTCTAGGCTAGGTGGTGGTATTGGTACGCGCGGTCCTGGTGAAACTAAACTAGAAACCGAACGCCGTACAATTGGGCGGCGCATTGCCCGACTGCAACAAGAAGTAGACCAGCTACAGGCACATCGCGATCGCTTGCGACAGCGACGACAACATCAAGAGGTTCCCTCTGTGGCTTTGGTTGGTTATACCAATGCTGGTAAATCCACGTTGCTGAATGCCCTAACTAATGCCGAAGTATACACAGCCGACCAACTATTTGCCACCCTCGATCCCACCACGCGCCGTCTCGTGATTCCTCATGCTGTGAATGATCACCCCCAGGAGATTCTACTTACAGATACGGTGGGGTTTATTCACGAACTGCCTGCATCTTTAGTGGATGCCTTCCGCGCCACTTTAGAGGAAGTCACTGAAGCTGATGCCTTACTCCATCTGGTTGATTTGTCGCATCCTGCTTGGTTAAGTCATATTCGCGCAGTTAGGGAAATCTTGGCGCAAATGCCAGTGACTCCCGGTCCAGCGCTGGTTGCTTTTAACAAAATTGATCAAGTCAATAGCGAAACGTTAACTCTAGCGCAGGAAGAGTTTCCTTTAGCAGTGTTTATTTCGGCAAGTAAGCGTCTGGGATTAGAAACCTTACGTCAGCGTCTTAGTCAACTGATTCAATACGCCGCCGCCTCAGGGTAAATACAGACTGGTCTTAAAGAAAAACATGATTATCTATTAGACAGAAGTCAGGAGTCAGGAGTTCTCAATATTCTGACTCCTGACTCTTTTGATTTAGAAAAAGAGTAGGGGCGAACGGCTGTTCGCCCCTACTTAGCGGTAAATACTGAAAATATTTTTTCATAGGTTTAAAAATTCTCAGTGTTATTGCTGAGGCTGGCAGTATTTCAACTAGAATATTATCAGTTTATTAGGCAACTAGTGCAAGTAAACACAACTAATATGGGATCGGCATTTGGATGACTAGGCTATCATTTTTGATCGGCGGGATCATACCCAACTGCCTTGCATCAATGCTGCTAAATAAGTGTAATCAAACACTTTCTTGCACAAATATTTTAATGTATTTTTTTACACTACTAACGTGAGAGGGTTTATGTTTATTTAGCTCAAAGAAGCTTAGCATCTTTACAGTATGAACATGCCTACGGGATAAAGCTCCCACAGCCAACGTCTAGATCTAAAATTAAGAAATATGAATTAAGTTGAGGGCGTTATGGCTGCAAAAGTAGAAATTTACACATGGAGAACTTGCCCGTTTTGCATTCGTGCCAAAAATTTACTAACGACAAAGGGGGTTCAATTCATCGAGTACAGCATTGATGGAGATGAGGTAGCAAGAAAGAAAATGGCTCAAAGGGCAAATGGACAACGCACCTTGCCCCAGATTTTTATTAACGATCATCACATTGGTGGCTGTGATGATACCTACGCCTTAGACGCTCAAGGCAAGCTTGATGAGCTACTGGAATGATGAATTATGAATGAT
>CAZZXJ010000513.1:0-5227 GCA_964657905.1 uncultured Stigonema sp. | reverse complement strand
CTACACCCTACACCCTACACCCCGCCCCAAAGGGGCTTGGTCAATTTGTCTAATCATAGATTCCAGGTATTCACTTACACTCTTATCGGTATCTATCGCCAAAGCCTGAAGCTTTTTCCATGCTAAGGGTGTAAACATTACTGAGTGTTTTTCCTTTATCTCCTCATACAACACTGGAATATTTCTTATTCTTTTTTTTCCTTTACCATTTGACATAACTTAGAGCATACTCGTATACTAAAAAGATGTTAGCAGGTCTATGCAGCGACCTTATGAAACTCTCTCAGTTCAATTGCTTTGACATAAACAACACGTTAGTGGGGGAGGAAGTCAATCAAACTGAGAGATAACAACCTCTCTATCAGGGAAGTGAGCAATTATTGTCAGACTTCCCCCAAGAGATTTAATGTATCGCGAGAGCGTAGATATTTGAATATCCTCCTGATGCTCAATTTTTGAAAGTGCTGATTTTACAACTCCCATATCGAGAGCAACATCGCTTTGAGTAAGTGCAAGGGATTCTCGAAGCTCAGAAAGTGTCAAGTGAAGCAGTGCAAGGTTTGCTTGCATTTCACTTTCTGCCCTTTGTTCAGGAGTCATTCTTTTGCGAAGTTCATTAAACTGCTTCGTCTTCATAGGAACCCTTCTGTTTTTAATTCTTCTAAGTGTTCGTCGTATTACTAAATAGCGCGATATTGGAGTAAATCAGGGTCACTCTGAGTGAAGTTATAGGAGTACCCATCGCAGCGATGAATAAATTTAATGCAGTTTTGTTTTACGGATACTCGCTTGCCATTGATTACAACTTCTGCGCCTGCGGAAGCAGGCGTTTTAATGCGACACTGATAAATTCCCGCTTTTACGTTGACGATAAACTCGCCTAGGTCGTCTTTCTTCTTGGAGTTACTATCACGTAAAAGTGTAGCCTTTACGTAATCGCCAGCAGTACAATGTTTGTACTCAACTTTAGGCTTGATAGGTGTAACAACCTTGCCGTTTGAGCCAATATGAACAGAGATAACAGGGAACCTGTTCCCATTGACTCGCCTTGACTGCCGACTCCCATGATCCATTGATTTAACTCGCTCGCGGCTGACAAATGTTCAGTGTGACGATTTTATGCGTCGCTACACACGCTGCATCAATGAGCGTGTTCTTTGGGCAGTCCTGACTTGATTCTGATCATTTTAGTTGAAGCCCCATCACCTGTTCTTATTGGTAATCCAAACGACGAGAGTACACGCGATGGGTGTGACCGCGCAACACCTTAGAGTAATCCTGCCGACTCATACAGCTGTTTCAGCACTGCTTTAATCTTAGTACCATACTCCAAATCTGCTGACCAACGCCCTGATAACTGATCTATTAATGGAGCGATACCGCGCGTGACAAAGCGAAATCGTGGATCTACGACTTCCTGCACTAGGGGTTCTAAACTAGCGTAAGCTTTCAAGTGTTGAATGTGCGCCCGTACTCCGATTCTTGCACTCTCAAACGATGCCGTCTCCGAGCTACCACCAATAGTGCCTAAGCCTGCAAAGTTATTTTGAAGAGGGTTTATTTCGCCACCAAACCGTAAAAATCCAGTTTCTATACACATTTGACAGAAAGCAATGTCATGGTTCACCCCCTCTATAGTGACTTCTTCTCGATAGAGTTTCGGCAAGTCGGGAAACTGCTTCAGGGCGTTTTCATTGTTGTTTTTCAGGAATAGCTGTAATTGTACTTCCGAGGTATTACCTGGCGACATAATCTTGTCAATTTGACTAGGGGAAATTTGCGAATTGGAACGCAAGCTGATAGTGTGACTCCCTCCATCCCAAGAAACCGCAACATGAAACTCTCTGAGTTCAATTGCTTTGACATAAACAACATGGCGATAGGTTACACGGCGGACATCGGGCACTTTCGACAAATCAATGCGCAATGTATCTACTAAGTCAATGGGTATATAACCATTACCATTAACTAGTATCCCTTGTTCTGAGTAATTTTTCCCGTTAATACTAATATTGATTGCCGGATAGGTTCCTTCAGGGGGTGTACCAGAACCAGGGTCAACCGCACGACTCCAAGATGTAAGTCCATCGGCAATTCCCAAAGCGAAGTCACGACGGCTATTTTGTAGCAACAACCGATCGTCCGGGCTGCTCAAAAAGCCAACGAGCATCAACAAAGAAGGAATTGCTGTTTGGCGACAGAAGGCCAAACTTCCCAAACCTGAGGCGGTGTCTGGTTGGATTCCCCGATTTGGTAACTGGGGTACGCGACGCAACAGCCCTACCAGTAATAGTTCAGCATTGCTCCTGCGCTGATCATTGTTAGCAATATAGAAGACGCTCGCCCCACGCACAGCAGGACTGGTAGCAGCATCAGCACGAATTTCTATAGCTATATCACCCTGACGAGTGCGAGAATTTATCCAGGAGATAATTTGCGTCGTCGTCAAATTATCAGGAACCGCCAAAACTTCAAAATTACGTGCCCGCAGTTCCGGCACAATTAAATCTCGCAGTAGAATCATTTCCCGAGATTCGGTTGTACCACCCGCGATCGCGCCTGGATCTATGACTCCTACTTCTTTGCCGCCATGAGCTGCCGAAATAAAAATACGTCCCATCTTTAGTATTTCCGTTTATAGTATTTAAGCGTAAGCCATTGTATACAACATTCTTGCTTTAGCAACAAGAATATAATAGATGTCAGGAGTCAATAGTCAAGGGTTAATAGTCAAAAGTAATAACTCTTGACTATTGACCATTGACCATTGACTTTTGACTAAATATGCAAATACCCCGCTTGCATCCAGATACGATTGAAGAAGTTAAACAACGGGCTGATATTTACGATGTCGTCTCGGAACATGTCGTCTTACGCAAGCAAGGCAAAGGCTATGTGGGTTTGTGTCCCTTCCATTCCGAAAAAACTCCCAGTTTCACGGTCAGCCAAACCAAGCAAATGTACTACTGCTTTGGCTGTCAAGCTGGAGGACATGCCATTAAATTTCTCATAGACTTGGAGAAGCGATCTTTTGCTGAAGTAGTACTGGATTTAGCGCGGCGTTACCAAGTGTCAGTCAGAACCTTGGAACCTCAACACAGACAAGAACTGGAGCGTCAATTGTCTCTCCGGGAGCAGATCTATGAAGTTCTTGCTTCTGCGGCACAGTTTTATCAACATGCTCTCAAGCATAGCACAGAGAAGGCAATGCTGTATCTGCAACAACGCCAATTAAGGGAAGAAACTATTCAGCAGTTCGCTATCGGATATGCCCCCGCCGGTTGGGAAACGCTCTATCGTTATTTAGTGGACGATAAACGCTACTCGGCGCAACTAGTGGAAAAAGCAGGATTGATTAAACCACGCAAGGAATCGAGCGGTTATTATGATGTGTTCCGCGATCGCGTGATCATTCCCATCCACGACGTACTAGGGCGAGTCATTGCTTTTGGTGGCAGAACTTTAGGGGACGAGCAACCTAAGTATCTGAATTCACCAGAAACCGAAGTTTTTATGAAGGGGAAAACTTTATTTGCCCTTGACAAAGCTAAAGCTACAATTTCCCAAAGAGATCAAGCTGTGGTAGTTGAAGGATATTTTGATGCGATCGCCCTTCATGCAGTTGGTATTAGCAACGCTGTCGCTTCCCTCGGTACTGCTCTCAGCATGGAACAAGTAAGACAGGTATTGCGATACACAGATTCTAAACAGTTGGTACTTAACTTTGACGCCGATAAGGCTGGGACTCTTGCGGCAGAAAGGGCAATTGGAGAAATTGCCGAACTGGCATACAAGGGCGAAGTCCGGCTAAAGATTCTCAACTTGCCCGATGGTAAAGACGCAGATGAATACTTGCAAGGACGCCAGTCGGAAGACTATGAACAACTATTGACAGATGCGCCTTTATGGCTCGATTGGCAGATTCAACAAATGACAAAGAACCGCGACCTAAAACAGGCTACAGATTTTCAGCAAGTCTCTCAGCAGGTAGTAAATTTACTAAAAAAAATTAATAATATTGATACACGTGACTATTATATTGATCACTGTGCTGAAATACTTAGTTTGGGGGATAGCAGACTTAAACCACTACGAGTAGAAAATCTGTTAACTCAAATTGCTCCTCAAAGAGGGAGTAAAGAATGGGTAGGGGCGGGGTCTCCCCGCCCTTACGGAAGTAGCGAAAAACCCCACCTCAACCGTGGAGTTAAAAAAGGCTCTCACCACTCCCCACTGACGGATGGGCGGGGTTCCCCCGCCCCTACAAATGAACCCAGTCTTTTAGCGGCAGCAGAGGCTTTACTACTACAGCTTTACTTGCACTGTCCACAATATCGTCAGGTGATTATAGACGCTTTAGAGGAGCGAGATTTGCAATTTAGCCTTTCCCACCACCGATTTTTATGGCAACAAATTTTAGAACTTCCATCTGGAATACAGTTAGATTTAATATCAACTTTGCAAGACAGATGTCTGGAGTTTCCTGAGGAAATGGGGTTGGTCTCCCATCTGTTTCATCTGAACGAGAAAACCCAGAAAGAAATGTTTCGTGTTCCCCAAGTCATCCAAGCAGCGACTGCTTGTATTGAGCGAGTACTGCGTGAAAAGCGCTGTCGTCACTTTTTGGAACTTTGGCTGCAAACTGATCCAGAGGCAGAACTAGAACTATATAAATACTACTGTCAGGCTTTATATGTTGAACAACATCGGCTTGATGAACTAGCGCGACAGCGGCAATTTTCCATTACAGACTTCCTTTCTTAGGGGTAAATGTGCTCTCTAGGACTAATGGTCCTACTGGATACCGTTGGTCAGTGGATGACTCTAACGTCACGAGGAATCCTGATATCCCAGCATCATAGAAATCAGCAGGCATAGAAAACTTTTCTACAACCTTACCCTGCGAGTTAGCACTAAGTTGTCTGCAAGGTATTTTGTCACCATCAACAACTGCCCAAAGTCGGTAAACATGTCCTTTAGGAGCGTTAGTCTTATAAATATAAGATAGCGCGATTTTTCCTTCATTAAAATTGGTGTGCATGGATACCTATTTTTACCTTATTATCAACAGAAACTGTCTCAAAGCGTGATTTTAGCGTTGAGAGTGGCTGATATTTGCAATTGGCGATCGCCAGTTGAAACCCAGTCATAGAGAGGCATTGGTATTTTTCTGAGATGTCTATTGGTGACCAAGCCCCTTTGGGGCGGGGTGTAGGGTGTAGGGTGT
>CAZZXJ010000512.1:0-5244 GCA_964657905.1 uncultured Stigonema sp. | reverse complement strand
ATTTTGGCTCGTAATAATTACGAATTACGTTAGCGTTAGCGATAGCGAAGCGTTATATCATGTCCGCTTGATTACTTATAATAAAAGCACCCCACTCCCTACCCCTCCCCGCGTGCGGGGAGGGGAGACAAAGCACAGCTTTGGCGGGGTGGGGTGGAGTGGGAATTATAAGTGATTTACCGGACATGATATTAGCCGGTACTCCGGCGTCGGAACGAGCGTCAGCGATCTTCTCCCAAAGGGAGACGCCAAGGGCGAACGAGGCACGAGCGTCATTATCGCGTTCCGAATTATTTTGACTGGATTAAGCCACCCATTCCAAATCAACGAAACGCTTACGCTGGATTCATTTTTAATTTTTAATTTTTAATTCCGCCTTGCGATCTCTATTCTCAACTCCTGCTGCTAAATGTCCAGAGACGAGGCGGCAGCATTCATTGTACGCCGAGGACATCCGAAACCCTTCATTACGGGGATAGGGTGCATTAATATTGACATCCGCGACTATACGTCCTGGGCTTGTCCCCATAACAAGTACTCGATTGGACAAGTATACTGCTTCGTAAATGTTGTGTGTGACAAAAACTACTGTCCAACGGTGCTGATACCACAAATTTAGTAAGTCACTGTTAAGTTTGCTGCGGGTGATTTCATCCAATGCCCCAAATGGCTCATCCATTAATAGAATATTAGGCTGAGTAACTAATGCCCTAGCAATTGATACCCGCATTTTCATTCCACCCGATAATTCGCGAGGATAGCTTGTTTCAAACCCCTCTAAATTCACCAACGCCAGTGCTTGCTGTGCCAGTGTCATGGCATTTTTCTTAGGCATTCCTGCCAACTTCAGCGGTAAACGTACATTTTCTCTGACATTCGCCCAAGGCATAAGTGCTGCGTCTTGAAAGACAAATGCAAGTTTTCGTCTTGGCTGGCTAATACTCCAGTCAATACTTCCAGAACTCACCCGTCCCAGTCCGGCAATCAGACGCAGCACTGTGCTTTTCCCACACCCAGAGGGGCCAACTATGCTAACAAACTGGGACTCTGATATCATGAAATTTAAGTCTTGCAAGGCAACAGTACCATTGACATAGACCTTGCTCACATGATTTAGTGTAATTCCATTAGAGGTGCTTGCAGTAGGCATATAGTTTAGGATTTCCAGTAATCGTCTCATATATGCAGAGATTAGATGGGACGATTAGTAATAATTGAAGAGCCGGTCAAATAAAAGGCGTTGCTATTTATTTCTGAACTTGTAAACCCTTACCAATAAATTTAAGAGTATATGCCTTCTGATAAGGGGTATCGTTCTTAACTAAGCTGTCCCTTACCATACTATCAAAAAACTTTTTCCAACGCTCATCGGTCATGACACCAATGCCTTTTTTCTCAGCATCACCAGAAATGATAATGCCATACTCATTGAGCTTTTTCAGCCCATAAGCAAGTAAATCATCAGTCATATCTGGATTATCTTTTTTAATCAATTCGTTGGCAGGAGCAGGATTTTTCAGATAGCCATACCAGCCTTTAATTGAAGCATCTACAAACCTTTGAACCAAGCTGGGGTTTGTTTCTACCAATTTTTGGGTTGTTTCGATGGTGGTGTCATAAGAAAAATAACCAGCGTCAGCCAGTAAGAAGATCACAGGCTTAAATCCGCCTTTAGTCTCAATCGTGTACGGTTCAGAGGTTAAGTAACCCTGTTGAGCCGAATTTTTGTCAACTAAAAACGGTGCTGGATTGAAGTTATAGGGGCGCATTTGCTCATCAGTAAAGCCATAGTTTGCTTTCAGGAAATTCCAGTAGGTTGTGTTAGCATCAGCAGAAACAAAGATAGGTTTTCCCTTCAGCTTCTCCAGTGAGTCATTTCCAACATTTGGGTGAGCGATCAGGACTTGGGGAGATTTTTGAAAGATGGCGGCTACGGTGACTTTGGGAATTCCCTGCTCAACGACTTTAATAGCCTGGGTTGAGTTACTCATTAAAAAGTCGATGGCACCTCCCATCAACAACTGAGTTCCGTTGACTTGCGGTCCGCCCATTTTGATGGTGACATCCAACCCATAGCTCTTGTAAATGCCAGTCGCTATTGCCTGATAAAACCCACCATGCTCAGCTTGAGCATACCAGTTTGTACCAAAAGTTACCTTGTCGAGCTTATGGTTAACCTCCAAAATAGCTTTTGAGTTGGAGCTACTCTTGTCGAAAGAAGCATCTATATCCTTGTTAGAGCAAGCCGCAAGAATACCTGTACTCGTAAGTATAATTCCGTATTTGAACAATCTCCGCCGATTAATAGTCATAGTAGCACTGTAAAGCAACTCTTGTTCATCTAAAAACCTCGGTAAGCGGGAAACCCCGTCTCTGAGGGAGCGGGGTTGCTGACAACCTTAATTCTCATCTTTAACGGCGCTTTCATGCCACTTACTTAATATTAAGTCAGACATGGCACTCAAGCTGACAAAAATGAGTACACCTAACCCAGTCGTCAAAAATAATGCCGCAAACATCCGGGGAATCTGTAAGTTGTAGCTGGATATGAGAATGCGATAAGCTATCCCAGACTTTGCTCCACCAGTACCAGCGACAAATTCGGCAACAACTGCTCCAATTAGTGCTAGACCACCGCTGATTTTTAAACCTCCTAAAAAGTAGGGCATGGCACTGGGTAAGCGAAGGTACAGCAATGTTTGCCAACGGGAAGCTTTGTACAGTTGAAATAGGTTGAGCAAGTTACGGTCAATGCTGTTAAGTCCTAGGGTAGTGTTGGAGACTATGGGGAAAAAAGCGACTATCCAAGCACAGACGATTAAGGCAGCAAAGGTGTTATTTTTGAACCAGAGGATGATTAGGGGTGCGATCGCTACTATTGGAGTCGTCTGCAAAATTACCGCATAAGGAAATAAACTTTTCTCAATCCATTTGCTTTGGGTAAATAAAATTGCAATGAATAACCCAGAAATTGCCGCCGCAATAAACGCCACAACTGTGATTTCCAGTGTAATTAATAGTGAGGGAAAAAGCTCATTCCAGTCAGTAATTAAGGTTTTAAATACTAATCTTGGACTGGGAAGTATATAAGGAGGTAAATGCTTTACCTGCACCAAAATTTCCCATAGCACTATGGCTAAGATACCAACTATGACTGGTGCTAAAACCTCAGCATAAATTAATTTTTTTGGCGTTTTTTGTAACTGGGTGCGACGGATAAATAGCATTCTAAAATACCATTTAGAAAGTAAATATTTAGACAGCAAAAGGACGCCAAAGAACAAGGCTATTTCATTCTAAAAACCAAAAAGCCGTGCCCAGCAGACAGAATATTGCTCAAAGTCTAGGAAAGACCGCTAATAGCTAATGGTTAATGGCAATTAGCTATTAACCATTAACAATTAGCAGCCTTCTCACGTATTATTCCTCTTCTAATTCTTCAATTTCTTCTTCCTCGTCTTCGTCGGTCTTAGTTACAGAGGTTGCAGAAACGACAACTCCCATTTCTAGCTTTTCAAGCACCTTCTTCTTAATTTCTTCAATAAATTCAGGCTTTTCTTCTAAGTACTTAATGGCGTTGTCTCGACCTTGGGAGATGTTCTCACCGTTATAGCTGTACCAAGCTCCTTTACGGACAAGGATGTTAGTTTCTTCTGCTAAATCTACAAGACAACCTAAGGTAGAAATACCTTTACCAAAAATAATGTCAAACTCCGCTATTCTAAAAGGCGGTGCTACTTTATTTTTGGCAACTTTGACTTTGACGCGGTTACCAAATTCTTCCGTGCCTTTTTTCAAGGTTTGAATCCGGCGAATATCCAAGCGGACGGAAGCGTAATACTTTAAGGCGTTACCGCCAGTTGTAGTTTCTGGGTTGCCATAGCTGACACCAATTTTTTGCCGCAACTGGTTAATAAAAATTACTGTACATCCAGATTTACCGATGTTCCCAGTAATTTTACGTAGAGCCTGACTCATTAACCTTGCTTGAAGACCAACGTGGGCATCACCCATATCGCCTTCAATTTCAGCCCGGGGAACCAATGCTGCTACCGAGTCAATAACTACAATGTCAACCGCAGCAGAGCGAACTAACTGATCGACAATTTCCAAAGCAGTTTCCCCAGTGTCAGGTTGGGAAATCAGCAAATTTGCAGTATCAACACCCAATGCCGCAGCGTATGCGGGGTCTAGGGCGTGTTCGGCATCAACATAGGCAGCTATCCCGCCAGTTTTTTGCACTTCCGCGAGGGCATGCAGCGCTACTGTCGTCTTACCGGAACTTTCCGGACCATAAATTTCAATGACCCGCCCCTTGGGTAAACCGCCTCCCAATGCCAAATCTAGGGTAAGTGCTCCACTAGAAATGGTTTCTACCTTCATCCGGGTAGCATCGCCCAAGCGCATGATTGTCCCTTTGCCAAAGGTACGCTCAATCTGACCGAGTACCATGTTGAGCGCTTTTTGCTTGCCAGCATTATCAGTGGTGTTAACAGCCATTCCTACCTCTATATATATGGGTTTAGGGAGTGTTAGTTTGTCAGTCTGAATAGAACAGATATACTACTATTTTTACATTCTCCCACCGCTAAACGCTACATAGTTTAGCGAGGGATTCCCGGCTTTCGCAACTGGGGATTCCCGCTTCTTCCGTCTTTAGGAGGATGCATGCTTCATCCTTCGTTCAAATACGTCCATTTAGATAGCGCTTCTGAGTTCCACGGCTTCAAGACATTTTTGTTCCATTTCTCAAGCAGTGGAAATCCATTGGCAATACTTGCCTTTATTTGATATTGCAATTGTGCCCTTTCGCTAGGCATCTGGATAAATTATGTAAATGTAGGTCAAACTTATGGTCAGATGATTATAACATACATTTTGGTTTTGTTCGACTTGCTTTGAGTGTCATGAACTCTAGGGAAGAATTAACCCCACGGCTGTAAGCCGGGGGCTTGCAACTTAGAGTGCCTGTATCATAGCCAGATTCAGGCTTGTCTGATTCTCCAGCTCCACGACGGGTCAAGCCCAGTACGCGAAAGCAATCAGCAAATCTTGGTGCTAAATGATCAAACTCATAAGCAGTGGCAAACATACCTGTTGAAGAAGGAGTCAGAAGTCATTCGTCAGGAGTCAGAATCACTTGCGTTGGGGATTCTGACCCCCACGCAATTGTTGACCACCAAATTTCCAATTTGGCTCCTGACTTAAACCCCTTTATTCATCCGCCACTCGCACAGAATTCAT
>CAZZXJ010000511.1:0-5252 GCA_964657905.1 uncultured Stigonema sp. | reverse complement strand
AATCCCCAATTTTTAATTCACCACTCCCGTACAGACGTTCCGGCGGAAGTAAAGACGTTCCGGCGGAACGTCTCTTCCCCACTCCCCACTCCCCTATAATGCTTATGAAAAACGAAGAATTATCTGCACTTGAAGTTAGCTTCAACCAACTCCTTGAAACTCTACTGGAGAAACAAGAAGAAAATCAACACTTCACGATAAAATTGAGTAGTGAGCGCAGTCAATTTACTCGTTTCAATCAAGCAAAGGTGCGACAAACCGGTTATGTTGCTGATGGTTGGATTGAACTGACTTTAATACAGAATCAGCGCAGTAGTTTTCGGCAGTTTGCCTTTACTGGAAATTGGGAAGTCGATTGGCAAGTGGCAGACAAAGCTTTGCGGGATCTACGTGAAGAACTTCCCCTGTTACCCGTCGATCCATATCTCGTGTTGCCATCAGGAACAGATACCAGCCGGGAAATACATTCAGGGAATTTATTGGCAGTAGAGGCAGTAGTGCCAACAGTACTGGAATTGGTTGCTAAATTAGATTTCATAGGTTTATATGCAGGGGGAGTTGTTATTAAAGCTTATGGGGATTCCAGCGGTAAAAAACACTGGTTTGCTACTGATTCTTTTACCTTAGATTACTCTATATTCACGTCTCAAGGACAAGCAGTAAAAGGGATTTTTGCTGGTAGTGATTGGAATAATGAAGCTTATGCAGCCCAAATTAATTATGCGAAAAAACAACTAGAATTACTTTCTCATCCAGCTAAAGAATTGCCACGGGGACAGTATAGAACTTATTTTGCGCCAGCAGCAGTTGCCGATTTATTGGGTATGTTTTCTTGGGGAGGAGTGAGCGAAGCTGATTTACAACAAGGAGGTAGTGCTTTAGCTTCTTTGTGGCGTCAAGAAAAGCAGTTGTCTCCTGCATTTAGTTTAAAAGAAAACTTTCGGCGGGGGTTGATGCCGCGATTTAACGAATGGGGAGAAATGGCACCACTGGAGTTAGCTTTAATTGAACAAGGAGTTTTGGTAAATACCTTGGTGAATTCTCGCACTGCTAAGGAATATCAAAAAACTACTAACGGTGCTAATGGTTATGAGTCTTTACGTGTACCAGAAGTGAGTCTAGGGAATTTAGGATTTGAGCAGATTCTGCCAAGTTTGGACACGGGGTTATATGTATCGAATTTGCATTACTTAAATTGGAGCGATCGCCCCAGTGGTCGAATTACAGGTATGACTCGTTATGCCTGTTTTTGGGTAGAAGGTGGCGAAATTGTTGCCCCTATTGAAAATTTGCGTTTTGATGACACTTTATATCGCTTCTGGGGAGAAAAATTGATAGATTTGACAAATTTTCAAGAATTTATTCCCGAAGTAGGAACATACGAAGGACGCCAACTCGGAGGTAGTATGGTTCCTGGTATGTTGGTAGAAGATTTTACTTATACTTTGTAGTTTAAAAAATTTTATCCTTACATTCCTCGCAAAAAATTATCGCCGTTACTACAACTGCGTGACTTAATTTTTTGTATATTCTTAATGTCTTGTTTGCTATAAGTAGATTATCTTATATCATGTCCGGTAAATCACTTATAATTCCCAGAACATCCCACCCCGCCCCGCCAAAGCTGTGCTTTGTCTCCCCGGACCGCATGCGGGGAGGGGTAGGGGTGGGGTGCTTTTATTATAAGTAATTAAGCGGACATGATATTATATATTCTTTTATTCTATTTTGATGGATTTACTTCAGTAATAACCGATTGTGACACCTTTGGGTGCGGAATGTGGGATAAATCATTGCTCGATAAAAATTATTAATTTTCCAAAATGGATAGTAGCCTAATTTCTCAAGCCATTCAAAGATTGAGCCATATGTCTCGGCTCAATGTTCAAAGCAGTTGGCGATATTGCGAATCAGATGTTCCCGACGCCAGTATCAACCTGACTAAAAATTTTTTGACCTGGCGGACGCCTGAACTCAATGCCAAAGGACACATTACTATACCCCCTGGCGGTCAGGTGTTATGGCTTGCTCAACAATTCGTCATTCCCCAAGATTTGCATGGCTATCCTTTGACGGATTTAGCATTACGGCTGGTGCTGACTTGGTGGGCACAAGACGCCCAGATTTTTGTCAATGGCTGTTTGTTGCAGCAAGGAGATTTGTTTGACGCAACAACCAGGGTTTTGCTTAGTCCATCTGTAAAACCAGGAGAGGAGATTTTCGTTGCATTGCGGTTGGTGAGTCCAGTTAATGATACAGGGGCGTTGATGCGATCGCTGTGCGTGTATGAGTCTACTAGTGATGAGCGGCTTGAACCTGGTTTTGTCGCTGATGAGTTAGCCATATTGCAGCGCTATGTAGAAACCGAGGCACCAGAAAAATTGCACACTATTATAGCAGATGTTGCTGAGATTGATTGGGCAGCACTGCCAGATGGTCAAGCCTTCTCGCTTTCGCTCCTACGCCTACGCCAAAACCTCACAGTGGTAATTGATGAATTGCCACTACTACAACAACGCCGCATGTTGTTGCTGGGTCATTCTCACCTCGATCTGGCTTGGTTGTGGCCGATCAGTGAAACTTGGGAGGTTGCTGTTCGTACTTTTGAATCGGTTCTAAAGCTACAGCGAGAGTTTCCCAACCTGATTTACTGCCATTCCAGCCCAGCTTTGTACGCTTGGATTGAACAGCATCGCCCAGACTTGTTTGCTGCTATTCAACAACAGGTTGCTCTTGAGCGATGGGAAGTTGCAGCCGGGATGTGGGTTGAGCCAGATCTTAACCTGATTAATGGCGAATCGATTGTGCGACAGATCCTTTACGGTCAGCGTTATGTGCTCGAAAAGTTTGGGCGGTTGAGTACAGTTGTATGGTTGCCGGATAGTTTTGGCTTCTGTGCAACTCTGCCCCAAATTCTCAAACTAGGAGGGATTGAATACTTTGTCACCCAGAAACTGACCTGGAATGATACCACAGAGTTTCCTTACGGAGTTTTTTGGTGGCGATCGCCTGATGGCACTCAGATACTCAGCCTTATGTCTAACTCTATCGGTGAAAGCATCGACCCGATCAAAATGACTAACTACGCCCTTGACTGGGAAAAGCAGACTGGGTTGAAAGACGCCCTCTGGCTTTTTGGATGTGGAGATCATGGTGGCGGTCCCACCCTAGACATGTTAAATGTGGCAAGTCGGTGGCAGAAATCTCCTTTCTTTCCACGCCAAGAGTATACCACAGCCAGTGCCTATTTGCAACAAATTAGCACTCAGCAGTTTCCTGTCTGGAATGATGAACTGTATTTTGAGTTCCATCGTGGCTGCTACACCACTCATGCTCTTCAAAAGCGTTGGAATCGGCATTGTGAAGCATTATTATACCAGGCAGAACTGTTTGCTTCTTTGGCAACTCTGAGCGCTAAGGTAGCTTACCCCAAGGCTGAATTGTCAGACGCTTGGAAGAAGGTGTTGTTTAACCAATTCCACGACATTCTACCGGGAACGTCGATTCCCCCAGTTTATGTAGATGCAAACCAGGCTTGGCTGGAAGTGGAGCGAGTGGGTTCGGAGATATTAGATAGTTCACTTAGAGCGATCTCATCCCAAATTGCCTTTCCCCCACCGCCACAGCCCGACGCCTTGCCGATTATCGTTTTTAACCCCCTGAATTGGCAGCGCAAAGAAGTCGTCGCTGTCCCCTTAGAAAGTGGGAGCAATGAAGGTCATTACTGGGAAATTTACGACTTGGAAGGACACCAACTACCATCCCAGATGTCTGAGGGATCGGTACTCCTATTTCTAGCGACTGATATCCCATCAGTCGGCTATCGGGTCTTTTGGCTATGTCCTCAACAGACTGCAAAGCCAAAAGACGCGATTTTTCCCTCAGAATTTGACTTGAAAGACACAGAAAAATGCCAACCTAATATCAGCACATCAATCTCAGAGGATGAAAAAACTCTGACTAAAAAAGATTGGATTTTAGAAAATCAATTTTTGCGGGTAATTGTTGATTATAAAAGTGGTGAGTTTTGCAGTATTTTTGACAAGGTTAATCAGAGGGAAATTGTCAATAAAGAAGGATGTAATCAGTTGCAAGGATTCCAGGATAGTGGTCAATATTGGGATGCTTGGAATATTGACCCAAACTATGCCAAACACCCTTTACCCCCAACCCATCTGAAATCTATCGATTTGGTAGAGCCAGGACCAGTGCAACAGCGTTTGCGGGTGGTGCGACAGTTGGGTAAATCTGAATTTTGCCAAGATTACATACTCTCAGTTGATTCGTCGGTTCTCAAAATAGTGACTAATGTAGACTGGCAAGAGCGCCACGTACTAGTAAAAGCGGCTTTCCCGCTAACCCTAGAAGCGGATTACGTCACTTATGAGATTCCCTGCGGTGCTATCCGGCGTCCAACCCGACCTACAGAACCTAGAGATTTGGCGAAATGGGAAGTGCCTGCTATGCAATGGGCAGATTTGACCCAGGAGATGGGGAATGAGGCTTCTGCGCTTCCTAGCAATTCCCAATGTCCCAATGGGTACGGTGTGAGTTTGCTGAATGATTGCAAATACGGTTACGATAGCCAATCGAATCAATTGCGCCTAACTCTACTACGTAGTCCAAACTGGCCCGATCCAGAAGCTGACCGAGGTGACCATGAATTTACTTACGCCCTCTATCCTCACTCAGGCAACTGGCAGGCAGCCCACACAGTGCGACGCGGCTATGAACTGAATCTACCACTTCAAGTGATGATGTGCCAGGGTCTAGAGGCTAATACAATAGCGGATTTACCGCCAGTTGGTCGATTCTTGGATTTATCAGCCCAGAATCTAGTCTTAATGGCGTTTAAGCAGTCCGAGGATGACCCCCAGCAGTGGATTTTACGGTGTTATGAATGCCACGGAGATCCAGCCGAGTTGTCGTTGCAGAGTGACTTAGGGTTAGCAGCAAGTCACCCTGTCGATATATTAGAGCGACTCACTCAGCCCTCTGAGGAATTGCTTGAGGAAAAGACATTCAGCGTTTCCCCGTGGAAGATCCTCACTTTATACATTAATCAGCAAATCGAGTAGGTTGTAGCAATCCAGTTAGAAACTATAAACACTGCTCCCTTGTGCAGTACGGCACCAAAGAGCCATTTGGTTGACTTGATGGTTCAAAGTAGGCGTTGCATAATGGCGGCTTCGCATCAAAGTTAAACTCATCCCACCCCTAAAAGGAGTGGGATTTCGTGGGCATGGGGCATG
>CAZZXJ010000510.1:2035-5256 GCA_964657905.1 uncultured Stigonema sp. | reverse complement strand
TATAACCCCCCCCCGTGTTTCTCAAAACTCATTTGCATAGTAGAGTAATGAGAATTTAATTTCAAGAATGAGTTTTGAGAATCTGAAATCCCCAAAATTGCGTAAGGCAGTAACCTTGATGCAGACATTATCAAAAACGGTCGTTTTTGAGACAGTTGATTCATGAAAAGTAAATATGATTTTCGTAAAACTATAAAAAACTTATGATTTGAACCCTTATCTATTAATGAGATTTTTTCTGGGCTAATCCCCCAAAACCCTCTCTGTATCAGCCGTAGAGCCTACGTCAGTAAACAGCGATTTCTTAACGTAACCCTCCCCCGTATGCCCCAGCATGGACAGCGACGACACCGCGCCCAGGATTTGTTCAGGTCTTACTTCCAGGTATTTCTGCAATTCCTCCAGGTTCCTGTGCCCTGAAACTTCCTGTATAATCCTAAGCGGAATGCCCGCGTTACTCATTTGAGTTAAAGCAGTGCGTCTGAAACTGTGGGTCCTCACCCCCCTCAAGCTCTATCATCTCACACGTCTCCCGCAATAGCCTGGAAGCGGATTCCGCATAAATGTGTCCCCTTCCGTGCCCTCATGGATGTAATGAATCTGTCACGAATTCATTATCCTCCTAAACAGTACCATTCATGCCCCAGAGCATTTATTGAAACTTATTTGCATTAATTTGAAAACTCGAGTCTTGCCACAAGGTTTACTCTGTCTACTTTTCAGTCTTGTTTTTTACGTCGAACTCAGGTTTCTCAAGGGAAGAAAGTTCAGCAACTAAGCCACTGTCTATTTATAAACAATTCTGATAAATAATCAACCTACTTGTTTAAACGTCGTTGCTAAAAAGTATCACAGAATACAAAATACTCCAGCGCTCGCCCTTTTGAAAAAAGTTTGTGATCTACTGACTGTAGGTCACTCCTGAACTACTCCCTTCCCGCCCAAAGAATACCTATTAATGAACCGCAGAGGCGCGGAGAACCCAGAGAAAGAGATAAGTAATTTTCTAGCGGGAAGGGAGTAGTACTCATCAGAGGATTATTAGATCGACAATAGCAGTATAAGAAGTTTAATGGCAGGCATGGGGCAATGGTGCGATTAAAGCTGTGGCAGTGGGTCGTGTTGGCAATGCCGATCGCGACTATCGTCAGTTTCTTGATGGTAGCAGCGGGGTGGCAGATCCATGAGTGGGGCATAAGTTGGATCTGGGCGGTGTTTACCCTCATATTCGTGATCTGGCGTTGGCTGTTAGTCAAATGGACCAAACCTGTGGTAGAGCAGGTGGAGGCTGTCGTGGCGGAAGTCCGTGAAGAACTGAAATCCGCATCTACCGACTCACTGTCAGCAGGAAATGACGCCACAAGGCAAGCAGAAGCAGCCTTACAAGAGATCCTGAAAGCGGCACAAAGCGATTCACCGCTTTGGGAAGACTGGCAAACATTTTGGCAGCGATGCCAGGAGCTTGTTGTCGCGATCGCTCATATCTACTATCCTGAAGTGAAGTATCCCCTGCTGAACATTTACGTTCCCCAGGCTTACACGCTGATCCGGGGAACGGTGGATGACCTAGATCAGTGGATGCAGAAGTTATCCCCTGCCCTCAATCAGGTCACAATTGGGCAAGTCTACCAGGCATACGAAGTTTATCGTAAGCTGGAGCCATCCGCTCGTAAACTCTGGCAAGCATGGAACTGGGCACGGTGGCTGTTGAACCCGGCGGTGGCGGTGGCAAGAGTTGCCAGTCAGCGCTACACAAAAGAGGCAAATCAGCAACTGCTGGTGAATTTGAGCCAGCTTCTGCGGGAAGCCGCCCTCAGGAACTTATGTCGGCAGGCAGCTGCCCTCTATAGCGGTAGCAGACTACCCACTTCAGAATTCCCCTTACCCACACCAACGCTACCCAATACAAAGACCCAAACCCTCAGAGAAATTCTAGCTCAAGCAGAACCCGCGGAGGCGGTTGAGCAAAAACCCGTCAGCATTCTGCTTGTGGGGCGAACGGGGTCCGGAAAAAGCAGCCTGATTAACACGCTGTTTCAGGCAGATCGAGCCGCAGTGGATGTTTTGCCCAGTACCGATCAGATTCAAAATTACCACTGGCAGACCCAAACCGCCGAAACGTTGACGCTTTGGGATACTCCTGGTTATGAACAAGTGAACCGTGCAGATCTACGGGAGATAGTGCTTGAGTATGCGACAAACGCTGATCTGTTGCTGTTAGTGACCCCTGCCCTCGATCCTGCTGGGCAAATGGATGTGGACTTTCTCAAAGACATGAAGGCGGAAGTCGCAGACCTGCCTGTCATTACTGTCGTCACTCAGGTGGATCGTCTCCGTCCTATACGCGAGTGGTCGCCACCCTACGACTGGCAATGGGGCGATCGCCCAAAGGAAATTGCCATTCGCCAAGCCACTGAGTATCGCGCTCAGATGTTGGGCGATAATTGTTCTCTGGTTCTGCCCATTGTCACTAGTGACATCAAAACGGGTCGATCTGCCTGGGGCGTGGAAGCGCTATCGTTGGGACTGGTGGATGCGATCGCGCCTGCCAAACAACTCCGTCTTGCCCGCTTTTTGCGTAACTTGGAAGCCCGCACCGTCGCCGCCGCCAAAATCATCGACCACTACACCTTCCAGATGGCGACAACCCAGGGGCTAGCTGCACTGCTCAAAAGTCCCGTCCTCCAATTCATTTCTACCCTATCAACCGGATCTCCAGCCTTAGCATATTTGCTGGCACAGCAGATTCCAGTGGAACAGTTGCCTGTCGTCATAGGCAAACTTCAGATGGCATATGACCTTTTCTCGCTCTTGAATACTGGCAATGCTAACCTCCTAAACTTTGACCTGCTATCCCTCTGGCCACTGCTGCTAGAATCCGCTTCACCGGATCGCAACGCCTGGGCATTTGGTCACGCCCTAGTGGAGTACTGGACTCAGAATCTGACGGTTGAACAACTCCGGGAGCGGTTTGAGTACTATCTGAAGCAAGTTTGAGTTGGTACGTTGCTCGTTATACCTGACATCTTGCACCTTCTCAATAAAGGCTGGTGGGCAGTGCCCACCCTATGATCGGCATAAGCTTTCTGTTGCTTTGATTTTCGCAACAACAGTGTGGTGCAAGATATGAGATAAGTTAAGTCTAATATTTTTATTACTAATTAATTATTAAATAAATATTTTTATCACTTTAGAAATAAAATTATTTTTTGGTAATTATT
>CAZZXJ010000510.1:0-1935 GCA_964657905.1 uncultured Stigonema sp. | reverse complement strand
ACTACTTAAAATTTTTCATGAATGATTTAGGATTCCTATATCGGAGCTTCAGTATTTAAGCAGGGTGCGTAGCAATTTGTTTACATTAAATCTGACTAACTTCGCCATTTTAGTTGACTTTTGAAGCTACAAAACGCCCTAAAAATTAGGATTATGAACAAAGAAAAGATTACTTTAACCTTTCAACCGCTAGCTGGCGGCTCCTTTATTAACTGGGTAAAATTGCTCATAAATAATGGTGGAGTAGATAGAAAATACATAATGAGAGCAGTTTTAGTCTCAGTTATTAGTTTATTAGGTATTCCTTTCAGATTTTTTGAAACAGCTAAATTTGGCAGAAAAGTTGAAAATATACAAATTCAATATTCTCCCATTTTTATCCTCGGACATTGGAGAAGCGGCACAACATACCTTCATAATGTGATGGTTCAAGATCAGAATTTAGGATATGTGTCAACATGTCAAACATGGATACCAGAAATGTTTTTAAGTAGTCAGGAACTTGGGAAACTTATTACCAGTAAAGTTATACCTAAAAAAAGACCCATGGATAATGTATTGCTCTCAAGTGATTTACCTCAAGAGGAAGAATATGCCATAGGAAATGTATCTCAGTACTCTTTTTATCATGGTTTCTTTTTTCCCAAAAACATAAAAAAATATTTTAAAAACTTTGTACTTTTTGAGGGAGTATCTGAAAAAATAAAGAATGAATGGAAAAATGTATATATAAAAATTTTAAAAAAAGCAACTCTTAGCGTTCATGGGAAAAGACTAGTTATCAAAAATCCTTCAAATACGGCAAGGATAAAACTATTATTAGAAATTTTCCCTAACGCTAAGTTTATTCATATTTATAGAAATCCATATATAGTATACACCTCAACAAAACATCTTTATGCAAAACTTTTGCCTGAGTTTATCTTGCAGGACATAGACGAAAAAGAGATAGATGCAAATATCCTGAAATTCTATCAGGAGCTAATGCAAAAATTTTTTATAGATAAAAATCTTATCCCTCAAGAGAACTATGTTGAAATTAAGTATGAATATTTTGTGGGCAATGAACTTGCCGAACTAAAAAGGGTATACGAGCAACTCAATCTACCTGACTTTGAAAAAGCCGAAGAAAATTTTAAGAAATATATTGACTCAGAGTCAAATTATGAAACAAATAAGTACTCCTATGATGAGGAAACAATAAAAAAGGTATATGTTGCCTGGAAGTTTACTATTGACAAATGGCAATATAGCCCGCCTAGTACTGTTGAATAGATAGAGGAGCAAAAAGTGAAATGTTGAAATACTACCAAATAGGGGAGGTAGGATGGAGCAACAACAGCGTGGTGTGACAGTATGCTTAACTGGTCTGAGTGGCAGGGCAAAACTACTATAGCAATCCTATTTGAGATCCGGACAAGGGGGACAAGGGAGAGGTCTTTGTAACTCATCGACATTGCATAAAAACACTCGCTAGTTGTAGTAACCTGCAATACTAATCGCTCAAACCTGCAATCAAGGCATTTTCAAACCAGGATTATTTGCAACTATAATTGCTGGCATTTTTATTGCGTTTTCAATCCGCTTAAAGTGGCAGTCCTGCCGCCAGCATTTGCTCCTGTAATTCACGCGAACGCGCCGGATCAAGTTGCCCGCGAAACAGCAATTTAATTTCAGCCGGTTTGGCATTAAACTGTTCGGCCAAGCCCCTCACGTCATAACCAGTAAACCACAAACTTTTGGAAATGAACGTAAAAACAAGGGTTCCAGCCTTCGCAAATCAGGAGTATTCAGCATTGGTTTTAGAGCGATCGCCTAAGTAACGCTATGAATGCGAGGCTGAAATGCTGACTGATAGGTTGTTTTCACCTCCTCCCTACATAATCGTGCAATATCCACGGAGCAAGGCTTCTAGAAAACTTTTTGGTTTACTGA
>CAZZXJ010000509.1:0-5267 GCA_964657905.1 uncultured Stigonema sp. | reverse complement strand
AAGGACAAATGACAAAGGACAAAGGACAATATTACACACCAAATGACTTGCCACAACCGCAGGTTTGGTTGGCGTTAGGGTTAGTGAATTGGAAGCCACCGCCAATCATGGCATCACTGTAATCAAGCATCAAGCCATAGAGATATAATAGACTCTTGCGGTCGCTAACAATTTTAAAGCCATCATAGTCAAAAACTTCGTCTTGAGGGGTAATCTTACTGGGGTCTTCAAAATCCATCATGTAAGACATCCCGGAGCAGCCACCCTGACGCACTCCAACCCGTAAGCATAGGTCTATGCCTTGCTTATCTTGCAAAAGTTTTACCTGCCGCAATGCTGTTTCGCTCAACTGAATTCCTCGTTGTTGAGACTGAATTGTTTGTGTCATCTGCTTTTTGAACTCCTTAACTGGAAGAGACCACTACCTGACAGGGACAAAACCAGAAGTTTTAACCACCAGCTTGCCCTGAAGTTGCAATTTGTAATTTTTGTATTCATTCTAGCGACATTCAGGTCGCTCCTTACCAAATTGTAAATACTCTGTCAAAAGCACACAAAGATTTTTATTCTAGAATTGAGAGATTCAGTGTGTTTAGAGATTCGGTATTTAAGGATGACTTGCCTTGTGGCAGCCACTAGCCGCAAACCACTTGCAAGGCAAGTAGCCAGAGAGTTTTTACCTCGTAGCTTGCCCTGACCCAAAAGTTTACTTTCAAATTGCTTCTTTTTATTAACTTATCTATGACAAGTTTTAATCGCTCTACCAGTCGTCGTTTGAAGAAATTAACTCAAATTCCTTCTGTATGGGAGGGCGATCGCCGTCCATTGTCATCAACACAAACCCCGCACTCGGACTCAGAGGCAAAGGGCGAATGTATTCTTTGGGTGGATGGCTCGCAAGGCATTGTCCGGGGAATGGACGTGGTAGCGCTAGAAACAGGTCCGGAGGGTATTGTTCGCACCTTAATGCGAGCAATGGAACATCCTCATAGTCCTGCTAAACCAGCTCGACCCCAAAGAATTGTGGTCAGAGACCGAGAGATCCAGTTCTATCTACGCGGAGTGCTGCAAGATTTGGGCATTGCGATTGATTATGCACCCGAATTGCCTTTGATTGATGAACTGTTTCGCGGGTTTGCCGAAATCCTTGATAGCCAAGTTCCGGATCTACCCCCGCAGTATGCACAAGCGCTGCGAGAAAAGGCATATGCAATTTGGCAAGCAGCTCCTTGGGAATTATTGGAAGAACAGCAGATCTTGTCGATAGAGATTAATAAGTGGGATGTTGGAACACTGTACGCCTCGGTGATGGGGATGCTGGGGATGGAGTATGGGGTGTTGTTATATCGTTCAGAAGAGTCCTTAAAGCGGTTCCGCGCCACGGTTTTAAGAGATGAAGACTCAACTCAGCAATTAGAAGAAGCTTTTTTGAAGCAGGATTGTCTGTTCCTTACCTTTGAGAATGCTGAAGAATCTGACGAAGATGAAGATGAATTTGCGGATCTAGCGGAGCTACCGTTATCGGAAATTGACCCTACCTTTGGCAACATCCATCCCTTGGAAGGGCTGAGATCGGTTCTGTATGACGAAGAAGCGCTTGTAGTGTTTGTTGCCCTGGAAAGTCTTTACCGCTTTATCCGCGATCATCGTCGCCAGCTGGATGGGGACACCTTTGCCACCCTCAGTCGTCGCTATCGTATTTCGCTCCTTCAGTCAGATGAACCAACTAAATCAGTATCTATCACTGTCTCTACCATGCCTCAATTAGCAGCAGAATTAGAGGAAATGGCAGGTTTTGAAGCGACTGAGGACGACGATCAGGAGTCGGAAGCTGATCCGACAACATTCCATTCATTGCGAGATGACTTGATTCCAGAAGACTCATTTCTCAGCCTAGGCGTGGTGTCTTGGGAAATGTTGGAGTACCTACGTAAAGGGGTTACATATCATAAAGCTGGGGAAATTCCACAAGTTGGGGAAGGGCTACCTGTGATTTTAATTCAAACTTCCCGCCCCAAAGCGAAGACAGTCATTGAAAATATTGAAAAAGCAGGGGGACTCAAAGCAATTTGCTTTAATCCTGGTGCCGATCCTTTTGATGACACACACTACGACTTGGGTTTGTTACAAACTGGAAATAGCGAATTGTTCCTATTTGGTGAGTTTGAAGATGACGACCCAATACACGTAGAAGCTCGGAAAAAATGGAATCAGCGGTGTAAAAATACCAAAGGCTACTGTGGCTTGATCATAGCCAAAGGACTGACAGGAGCTTCCCGTGGAAATCCCCAACTGCGAGATATGATGGCTCTGTTTGAAGCGCGATCGCTTTCGCCAAAAGATTTAGGCATTGGTACTTTGCAACTCATGCCCCAACTACAATTTGAATAATCGTCTAAGTAATAACCACAGATAAAAGGAGTCAAAAGTCAGGAGTAAGCATTCAGCTATTAGCAGTCAGCGATCAGTAGCTAGAGCTTACCCAATACGCTTCGGTTGAATGCTTACACTCAGGAGAACCCCCGATTAACTTCTTTAAAGATAGCGGCTGTTTCCGGTATCTTTTTTATGGGTTTAGTTTTTGCAACCCTTTTTAAACCATAGCCCAACTGGTTCAACCTTTGTCGAATTACCTCGGTTGTTGGCAGTTCTTCGTTAGCGTAACCATACTGCTCAATCAGTTGGCGGCGTACTTCTGCCACAAAGAGCCTTGTATCTAAACGGGTGCTGTTGAAACTTGCGTCTGTTTGACGAAAGCAGGTCTGCAATTGAGCGGATGTTTGCAAGCAATTTCGGCAGCCTGTGTTCAGTTAGCTTGCGCCCTCTGAGCTTAAACGAATCAGCGATCAACATTCTGTGTTCTAATTCCTCCAACACGAGTGCGAATTGTCCGTCGATTCCACCCCAATTCCCGCTCTGCAACTGTTTGTCCCCCAATTCCCAAACTTTTAACCACTTCTGCCATGAATTGTCGCCTGTCGCTTCCCTTTAGCTTTTGCGCTGTTTTGATATACAGGCTTTTAAGGCTGTCAGGCAGTTGGATGAAAGATTTTGGGGACATGAAACATACAGTAAACTGATTTTTTCCAGTATCCCAGGTTTTGGCTCATTTATTTCTTGGACTAATCTTATGGGATTTTGACAACCTCTTGAGCAGTCTCAGAATTTCCTCATTTTCTTTGTTTAGCTTGATAATAAAAGCACAAAGCGTCTTTATGCACTCTATTAGGACTGAGTGGTTGTTGCAGGGTAAACAGTCTTCAATGCAAATCAACTATCCGTAGATTTAGAGGGATTATCTGTAGTAAACACTGGAAATACTTATATAACTAAGGGACTTCCAATTAAAAAAATCTCCAATGAGTGTAGAGTGTAGGGTGCGTCCTTACGGAACGTCGTAACGCACCACAACAGGCGCTTGATGGTGCGTTACGCTGTCTCTAACACACCCTACGAAATGAATAATTTATTTTTTGGTATTCCCTAATGGCAATCTGTACAACAACTGCAAAAATTATATCAATTTATTCTGATGTCTATAAGCTATAGTGAATTTTACTTGGTAAACACATGCATAATTAGCATTTTTTATTGAATCGCTGATTCTACTATATCAGTATCAATTTAAAAAAATATTTACGCGAGCGATATTATCTCACTCAAAAATTTCTATAGCCATCTTAAATCATTCGTGGACAATAGATTATTTTCTAGGGTTGGTAATGCTTAAAATTACCAATTTTGGGGAGATAATATAACCATACTAATAATTGCATAACTTTAATAGGAGTGCTATAGGTAAATTTTATATCAAATGTCTCTTGTGGCTCTGTTTTGTCAATTCAAACTAATCTATATTATGTGTCTGATCGAGACTTTATCGTTGCTTTATGATTACTATACTGTTCCTTTTTAAAAGAATTAGCTTAAACTTTAAGGTTGCTCTATTATCTTTGTAATTATTTTATGAAGTTAAAAATCTATCTATATATTTTTAACAAGAATGAAGATTGATTGAATACTTAGGAAAATAAAATAAAATACAGATAGAATGAAACAACAATATTTTACTTGGCAATACAGCCTTATGTTGACCATTCATAGTTATGAAAAAGATTTTTTTTGTAACAAGCTAAAAAATTTTTCAGAAATGGGAAATAAGTGTAATGTTGAATCTTTAGCACAGGTATGGCCTAAAAGGTATTTGCAGAAAGTCCAACTTGATACCAATGAGAAAAAAACGCTTTCCCCTCTGAATTTAATAGATGAGGCAAATTCCTCTGATGAACAAGCTCTGGAATACTATAGCAATCCTAGATGAGTTACAAACACCTCTCCCTTGTCCCCCTTGTTCGGATCTCAAATAGGATTGCTATATACAGAGCAGTGGCACCATGCCAGTTAGCTACGGTAATTGGTGCAGATGTGGGGGGAGGGGAGATAAGAAATATACAAGTTTTGATCCCAGACGCATCGGCTTTGTAAGTATGCAGTTTCATTAAACCAGTCAGATGCTTACAGAACCCCTCTGTTGTTGGAAGCAATCACTTTCCTGCACTGGTTTCTTGAGTGATCCAGAGCGTAAACATCTCCAGTATCCGGGATGTGGAGATGTTCCTAATCTACCTGTAGGTATCTACATTTTCAGGATTTTCAGATGTTCCTCAATATTTTTTCCAGATGTTTTTATTAAACTGGGTCTGGAGAGAAAGTCAAACGTTGAATGATGAGTGCCCATGCTGGAAATCGTTATTTGGTTAACAGTAAGCATCTCAACTAAATTTATAAAATTCCCTAGTCAGGCTTGATTCATCATCTTGCTGAGTTGATTTTGCTTAGCCGCAACTGTGCGCTATTTTCGCAATGATTTGTATATTTTATTGGAGAATGCACAATACTTTGGAAAAAATCTTTTAGTGTTAGTAACATTACTTGTTCCCCGACAAAAACTCTGATAATCTTATCCAACTCATCCTTAGTTACGATTCCTTTGATGATGTTAATATACAGCAAGTAACACAATAAAATGACTAATAAGAAATGGGCGGTAAAACGTATTACTGTGAATTTAGCAGCACAGGAAGCAGAAAAACTAGAGAAATATTGTCTGCACACAGGTAGACCTGCAACAGATGTCATTCGGGAACTGATCCGACGGTTACCCGTGTCTAACGATACCAACGATGCTAGCAGTTAGGAAATTTGTCATTTGTCATTTTTCCTTTGTTTAATACCAATGACTCATGACCAATGACCAATGACTCATG
>CAZZXJ010000508.1:0-5267 GCA_964657905.1 uncultured Stigonema sp. | reverse complement strand
CTGCGCTATTTCTTATCCATCCACCCATTGGAGTTGTACACCAGCCTCAACCGTGATTTCTTCAAGGGTACATCTGTGGAAAAAGCAGCTTCGGAATATCTAGCGAGTGTTGCTAATAGCTAATGGCTAATGTCAGACTGGCAATTAGCAATTAGCACTTCCCCAATCAACAATTAGCAATTAGCAATTAACAATTAGCCACCATTACAGTACATTGCAAATCAGGAGCATGCATCATGACGATTGCTTTAGACCGTTCGGCGCAAAAAACCAAGTCTGCCCAGATTCGTGAAAAATTGGGTTATTCGATCATTGATACTGATATTCATACCCAGGAATTTGAACCAGCAGTCTTGGATTATTTAGAGCAAGTTGCAGGAAGCGCAATTGTCGAACGCTTCAAAGAACATTTACCAGGAGCTTCTCGCTTTAAGTGGTATCAGCAAACTTGGTCAGAACGTTTCGATTATCGCACCAACCGTCCTAACTGGTGGGGTCGTCCGACTAAAGATACCTTAAATTTGGCTACCATCAGCTTGCCGAAGTTGCTGCATGAGCGCTTGCAACAAGCAGGTACAGACTTTGCCGTCGTGTACCCCAACTTGGCAACTATGGCTCCGAATATCGGTAACGAAGAAATGCGACGTTCAGTGTGCCGAGCAGTTAACAACTACCATGCGGATATTTTCCGCCCCTATGCTGACCGCCTCACACCAATTGCGGCAATTCCCATGCACACCCCCCAAGAGGGGATCGAAGAGTTGGAATATGCGGTGAAGGTACTGGGACTGAAAACAATTCAAATCCCTGGTTACGTCCGCCGTCCCATTCCTGCTTTTGAGAAGTATGGTAAGGAAGTCGCAAATGAGGTGGTTTGGATTGATAACTTTGGCATAGATAGCGAATATGATTACGACCCATTCTGGGCAAAGTGTGTAGAACTCAAAGTTGTACCCACGACCCACGCTTCTAGTCAAGGTTGGACAACTCAACGCTCAGTTACCAACGCTCAGTACAACCACATTAACCACTTTGCCTTTGCTGCGGAAGCACTGTGCAAATCTCTGTTTTTCGGTGGCGTTACCCATCGTTTCCCCACCCTAAAATTTGCCTTCTTAGAAGGCGGTTCAGCATGGGGTGCGAGTCTTTACGCTGATATTATTTGGCATTGGGAAACCCGCAACAAAGAACATTTGTTGAAAAGTAACAACCCCGCCAATATTGACCGCGAAGAACTGATAGAATTGTATACCCGTTATGGTGGCGAATTAGTAGATGGTCGCTTGGATAAATTAGGCAGTGGTCTGGGCTTTCACACTGATTTGATAGCTCCCTCTGACCCAGGCGAACTAAATGAATTTGCCGATGCAGGAATTGAGAAGCCGGAAGATGTGCGCGATCGCTTCCTGAATCACTTCTACTTTGGCACCGAATCAGATGATAGCCGTGTGGCTCAAGCATTTAACCGTGCAGCGCTTCCCTTTGGCGACCGCGTTAAAGCCTTCTTGGGTTCTGATTCTGGTCACTGGGATGTACCTGATATCACCACCGTCACCGCCAACGCTTACTCCTTAGTAGAACGGGAAATTATCACTGAAGAAGACTTGCATTACTTCCTGTCAATTCACCCATTGGAGTTGTACACCAGTCTCAATCGTGACTTCTTTAAGGGTACGGCTGTTGAGAAAGAGGCAGAAGAATATTTAGTGAGTGTTGCTAATAGCTAATAGCTAATTGCTAATGTCAGACTAGCAATTAGCAATGCCCCAATGAACAATTAGCAATTAGCAATTCCCCAATAAATGCTAATAGCTGAATGCGAGTTGCTGCTCATAATTCTTCGTGTTTCCAGATCAAAGCATCATTCGTACTGTTGTTGATTAGCGTTTACGGAGGCTTTTACGGCTTAGGCATCAGCTTTTTAATTTTGGCAACTTTAAGGATAATAGGCATCAAGAATATTCATCAGATGAATGCTCTAAAAGTGCTGATGATGGTCTGTACTGATAGTTTTGCAATAGTGACTTTTGTAATTGCTGGAGCGATCGCGTGGCAGCAAGCCGGGGTGATGATGGTGGGGGCATCCGTGGGTGGCTATAGTGGTGCCTACTATGCCCGCCAGCTAAAACCAGAGTGGGTAAGGCGTTTTGTTATTGTCATTGCTTGGGGGATAACTTGCTACTTTTTCCTTCGCAAATGGCTCTAGTAGCGCTTCGCGGAATTAAAAATTAAAAATTAAAAAGCTTGAAATACAAGGGTTTTGGCTGTTTGAGATGGTAGCGTTATTTCCGCCGTCATGTACTAGCTGCTGTGCTTTCAAGCGTCCAAGTTGCACTGCTTCATCTGAAAAATCCATACCCGTAACCGTAAAACCTTCTTTCGCAAGACGCAATGCGTCGTTCCCTGTTCCACAACCAAGGTCAAGCACTGTTTGAATGTTGGTGGATTTAAGAACCGGAAGGTGAACCTTCGTCCACTGGTTTCCCCAATCTAAATCTGTGCCAGCATCCTTCAACTTAGTAAAGAATTGATTCCAGTGGTCGGAAGCAGCGTAATCCATAATGTAGTATATGTGAACTTGCTTGGAGCAACTTGCGTTTGAGTGACTCAGAAATTCGCGATTGTACTTATGATATCAAATCCGCTTGCAGCAAAATTATTCCTCCTTCCTCTTCCTCTGTGTTCTTGGCGCGGCAGTCGCCTACGGAGGGAAACCCTCCTGCAGCGCTGCCTTGTCTGGAGCGGTTTTTTAATCATTAATATCAAGTGGATTTGATATGAAATCTTGTATTTAGAGAATTGGTATTAAGGCTTGATATTTGGTGGGGTCAAGCCCGCATATTGTTCAGGGGAAACCACATCCTTTTACTTGTTAAGGATGCTACCAGTAGCGTAAATAAAATAGTTTTCAGTCACCTTTACATCAGCCTGAAACCCGGCTTTGGTCAACTTTTCCTCAAGTAAATTTTGCTCGTAAAAAATCTTAACAATATTAAATTCCCGACCATCATTTAATTTTCTATTTATGTAAATATTTCCATCATCTTGAAGAGTATGATTTATAGCTGTGGATGTTTGTTCAACGCGAGAATCGATAATAAATAATTTTCCCCCAACGTCAACTGCTTTATAAACCTTATTCAAAAATTCATCTATCAATGTTGGTGGTACGTGCGATAGCCAGAAAGAGAAGAAAACTAAATCATATTTTTCTTTCGGTTCCCATGAAAATAAATCTACTTGGTGATATTCTACATTTGATGAATTCAGCTTACTACGATTGATTTCAAGCACTTCAAGAGAAGCGTCAAGCGCTGTAATTTTCTTACCAATGTTGAGAAGTTCCTGCGTCCAAATACCAGTTCCACAAGCTAACTCCAAAATACGTTCTACTCCGCTAATTTGGTATAATGCGCTTTTGACCACAGCAACTTCATTAAACCAAAGCTGATTTAATTCCTCCCCTCGGTCAAAGCGTCCAATTCTGTAGAACCATTCATCATATTCGCTTGCTCTAGCGCGGTAGTATTCAATTTGTTGTTGAATAATGTTATCTGTTTGTGGAGCGGAAGTTTTTTGTAATGGCATGGCAAATTTTGGCAGCAGATAGCTTGCTTATTGAGGTTTTTCGTGATATTATCCTCAATTATATATAAGTTACAGTTACTCTATCAGGTTAGCGTATATTTTTGTAGTGAACACAGTCTTCGCGCTTAGGGCAGGGCAAAATACGTGCTGAAATAGGAGACAGATAATGGCAATAGATTTACAGTTAGCGGGTAAAACAGCGATTGTGACAGGTGGGAGTGCAGGAATTGGATTAGCTACTGCCAAAGCTTTATATAGCGAGGGTGTGAGTGTAGCAATTGCAGCTCGTAACCCAGAACGGCTCGATCTTGCAGTAAGTATCATCCAGGATCTACCAAGCGTTGGCGGCAAAATCATCCCAATAAATGCCGACCTAAGTCAAGCTGAAGGTGTAGAGAAGGTAGCCTCAACAGCGCTAGAAAAGTTCGGTCAAATTGATATTCTGATTAATAATGCTGGGTCAGCACGGGCTGGGTCTTTCCTCGACCTTAGCGATGAAGCATTTCTGGATGCTTGGAACTTAAAACTGTTGGGTTACATTCGTTTGGTTAGAGCCATTGTACCCCATCAAAAAAGTCGGCGTGATGGGCGGATTGTCAATATCATCGGCGGTGCTGGACGCACGCCTCGTCCCAGCTTCCTACCTGGTGGGACAACGAATGCTGCTTTGTTGAACTTTACACGCGGGATTTCTAAAGAGTTGGCACAGCATAATATTCGCATTAATGCCATCTCTCCCGGTCTGACTGCAACCGAGCGTGCCGAACAGTTGGCACAGCAGAATGCTCAAGCTCGTGGTGTCAGTGTAGAACAAATCAAAGCAGAATCACTGCAAGCGATTCCATTGGGGAAAATCGTTAAACCAGAAGAAATTGCCGCACTGGCTCTATTTTTGGTTTCCGATCTTGCCTCTTCGATTACTGGTGCAGAGATTCTCGTTGATGGCGGGCAAACCCCTGGCGTGTAAGCAGCACTTTATCTTGTACCATTCGGTGTCTATATGTAAGGTGAAATACAAATGAAAACTATCTTTGCTTTGACGATCGCGATCGCCACAACGGCTATCTATAATGGGCTTATTCCTAATATTCTTAATGACAACAGACCTGATTTTAAGGTTGTGGCAGCAAAAGCTGTTCGGTGAACCTACCACTATTTTGGGTGCGCTCTTTGTCGGCGGTTTGGGGACTATCTTAAAGCGTAAGAGAACAGTTGCAGGCTGATAAGAGCAAGCACCTTTGATATGTGAGGATTCTTTATTCAATTTGTTGTTAAATAATGTTATCTGTCATTGCTTACTTCTTCATTTTGTGGAGATAAAATATTTTATTGTCGCAAGACAACTGATAGGAAAAACCGCTCTTGGAACTCTGTCAAAGCCGAGATTTGCCCGTCGGTGTAGTTTTTACCTTGCGGTACGATGATCAACTTTTCATCCGCATCATTAATACGATGGATAATGGCTATACAATCACCTTTAAAGTGGCTTAAAGGCTCAAATACTCCTAAAATGTAAGCATCAACTTCCTCCCCATCTGGAGCGGACGTGTTGGGGATGTAGCCATAGTTTATAGGATAAATGTATCCGTGCTGCGGATGTTTACTACCAAGTGGGCGATCGACAATAACAGCGACGTTTGTACCAAGAAACACTTTTGTGTCCATTTGCTCAATGTTTG
>CAZZXJ010000507.1:3273-5276 GCA_964657905.1 uncultured Stigonema sp. | reverse complement strand
TCGTAACCTTCTCCAAAATCAACACTAACAAAAGTACTTTTATACTGACTATGTTGAAATTACGGAATTTTAATTTAGGCGTACCTCACACACGGATGTTTACCCGTGAGCTTGTCCAGACTGTTTTTTATGTAGTCTTGTGTGACTGCTGTAATACAATAAAAATTTGTAACTTACCTCCAAGTGGCTTGTATGCGATTGGGGAGACTGGCAAAGATGTGGGCAAGGTCGGGGAAGCTAGTGTGGACCTAAATTCTCAAAAACGGTCGTTTTTGAGAACGCTCGCACCAGGGGTATGGACTCACGCAACTCTGCGGCATTCACATTCTCAAAACTTATTCTTGAAATTAAATTCTCATTACCCTATTGTGGCAATGAGTTTTGAGAATAGAAGAGGGTGTTTATGCTGATTGGCTATGCGCGTGTGTCCACGCAAGACCAGAATCTGGCTTTACAGTATGATGCGCTCACGTCTCGTCTTCCGTTTGCTGTATTTCTGTCGGTAAGGCTTTCTCTAATAAGGCGATAATTAGGGCGTTAATTGAGATGTTTTGAGCTAAGGCTAGCCTGTCCAGTTTTGCATACAAGTCATCAGGTAAATCTAAAGCATGAAGAGTAGCCATCACTTGACCTCTCAATAGAATTTATTCGCGATGGTAGCACGACACCACTAGTGCGGGTTGGGATGAGGAGAGATGGCGATCGCCCATAGAATGCTCACATTTTGACTATGAACACACACTCGAATGCAACGAAGCAATCATAGTCAGTCCATAGTCAAAATTAAACCAAAATAGTCGATCCAAATATCGGGCTTCTTCGTCTGAAAATGCTTAATTTGTTGATAAAGCCTTTGGATATGAGTGTTTTATAAAACGGAGAGGGTGAGATTCGAACTCACGGATACTTTCGCATCACTCGATTTCAAGTCGAGCGCATTCGACCACTCTGCCACCTCTCCAGTGAAGCTGTCAGCAGTCATTTAAGACTATGCTGACCGACTATATAGTCTATCACATCCTCTAGGCATTTTGCACTACTTGATTGGATTGTTGATACAAAATTTCCTCAGATGCAACCGTGAAATTCTTGCCAACCCAAACGAGGGAGACTTGGGAAACAGCATTCCCTTCCATAAGGACAATTGAGAAATTACGCAGCTTCTCGCTGCCATCTTCCACAATTCTCGGTACGCTTGCCGCATTTAAGTAAATTGTACCTTCTGGATTTCTAAAAATGCGCTTTCGCAGCACTTTTTTGGTGTGTCGTAGGCTGTGGTGCATATGACCAAATGCGACGAGGGGAATGGTTTTACCAGCAGTCATCCGAGAAATCGCTTCGGCAAAATCTGGATCGCCAAAGTCTCCTCCTGGTGGGTTCCAGTCTTTGCCACAGGGGTCTTCAGGGCGATCGCCTAACCCGGTAGGACCATTGTGACCCAAAAAAATAATTGTCTCACAAGCCGCGCTGTTTACAGCTGCTAAAATGCGGGCTGTGGACTCTTCAAAACTCTTCACTCCATACCTTTGTTTGTAGAAATCGGCATATTTCCACTCTGGTCCACCCCAGCTAAAGGGACGACCGCCGACAACCGTTAAATTTAAGGCTGGAAAATCCAGCTGACTGTAACCGACATGGGTTTCACCCAATAAATCCAGTTGTTGCTGTACCCAGTCTTCTTTGGTGCGGTCATAAGGACACTTCTTCCGTCCCCAGTCTGTGGCAGTATACCAAGCGTCGTGGTTTCCCAACACTGTTGCTTTGGGAATGTTGAGGGATGCAACTGCTCTTACCACTTCCACCGACTCATTCCCAAAATCTCCGACAAACAGCACTAAGTCAACATCCAGATGCTTGAGTGCAACGCCATCTTCTTCTTCCCATTGGTCGTGAACATCTCCTACTACAGCTATTTTCAATGTTTTTGAGTTAGTTTTCTGACTGGTCATGCCACTTTCCTAGCATATATGTTTCCAGCATAGGAAACTCACGGGGATTTTGAC
>CAZZXJ010000507.1:0-3173 GCA_964657905.1 uncultured Stigonema sp. | reverse complement strand
TGCCACTTTCCTAGCATATATGTTTCCAGCATAGGAAACTCACGGGGATTTTGACCAAGAAGAATTCAGGAGCCAGGAGTCAGAAGCCAAGAGTTATAGAAATAAAGGTGGAGGTGTCGGGTTGCGAGCACGCCTATGAGAAACCCGGTGAGCGCTGGAGTTCCGAGGTTTCTCATGTGGTGCTTATCCCAACCGTATTAGGAGTTATAGTTCTTCTCTCCTGACTCCTGACTCCTGACTCCTCTCACACAATCCCCGTCAGGTGAGGATTACCCACCACCCTTTTTGGTAAAAACTACTATAATTGAATCCACTAGACAATAACTTGCAATTATAAGCAACCCCTACTGTGTTTACAACTGCACTTGCTCAACGAGACAAAACCCAACCGGGTCATCTACCACTGGATTTATTTGCAGCCATTGAGAGTCTTAAAAAAGAACTCAATGCGGTGGTCCTGGCGCATTACTATCAAGAGCCGGATATTCAGGATATCGCGGATTTTATTGGGGATTCACTACAACTAGCAAAAGCAGCAGCTAACACCAATGCAGACGTGATAGTCTTTGCTGGTGTCCACTTCATGGCAGAAACAGCAAAGATTCTCAGTCCCGACAAATTAGTAATTTTACCAGATTTAAATGCTGGTTGTTCTTTAGCCGACAGTTGTCCTCCAGAGGAGTTTGCTGCTTTTAAGTCAGCGCACCCCAATCATATAGTAGTTTCTTACGTCAACTGCTCTGCTGAAATTAAGGCAATGAGTGATATTATCTGCACCAGTTCTAATGCTGTTAAAATAGTGCAGCAGATCCCAGAGGAGCAGCCGATTATTTTTGCCCCAGACCGGAATTTGGGGCGGTATGTCATGGAAAAGACTGGACGATATTTGGTGCTTTGGGAAGGGAGCTGTGTTGTCCACGAAACCTTTTCGGAAAAGAAAATTGTCCAGTTGAAAATTGCACATCCTGAAGCGGAGGCGATCGCCCACCCAGAATGTGAAACTTCTGTATTACGCCACGCGAGTTATATTGGCTCTACAGCGGCTTTACTCAAGTATTGTCAAGAAAGCCCCGCCAAGGAATTTATCGTTGCTACAGAGCCGGGAATCATTCACCAAATGCAAAAACGAGCGCCGCACAAGCACTTTATTCCTGCACCGCCGATGAATAATTGCGCTTGCAACGAGTGTCCTTTTATGCGGTTAAATACTCTGGAAAAACTGTACTGGGCAATGAAAAATCGCACTCCAGAAATCACTATGTCAGATCATACTCGCTTAGCGGCTCTACGACCAATTCAAAGGATGCTAGAGATGAGTGCTTAGGGGGAAGTTTTTTTTGCCTCTTGTTCAGCAGCGTCACTATATTTCCTGTATAGTTTAGTGCGAATCTGAGCTTCCTGATAGCGGCTATGGTTTGGTGGCACGGTATTCATCAATTCTGATGCCCGTTGCCACCTAGCAGCTAAATCCAACCACTGAGCTGATGTTTTAGCTGTTTTACCAGTTGTAGAAGCATAGTTGGCGACTCGCACTGCTGCTGCAAACGGGTCTGACCATGGGGTGGAAACACTTTGGTCAGAAGCAACATATTTTGGCTTTTCTAGTTGGATTGGGTTTTTCAGTTTACCTCCTAGTAATGCATAAACAGTTCCACAAAGCAACAGCAAAAAGACGTACAAATTAGACGTCAAGAGCTTACCTTGCCGATGTGAATTTTTAGATTTATTTTTGTTACTAAAAATTGAAAAGCGATCAAATCGGAAATTAGGTAAATTGGGATTTCCCGCTTCGGTGTTGCGCTCTGTGAAATCTTTAATGAGTTGCTTAAAAATATGAGGCTTGACTAATGTAACTTCCTGTGACCACAGTAATTGGTTCTCTGGATCGCGACTAATTTCCTCTAACCACAGCAATTGCTGTTCCCGAACAATTCGACTGTTGATATTAACTCGACGAATATTGCGCGGTGCTATCAACTCAAGAATCTGCTGGATTTGCTTTACTAGGACTGATTGTTCAAGTTTGTCTACCGTCGAAGCCTCACAAAGAAGTTGTAAGACACCCGAATCAAAAATAGCTCTGGTTCTGACACCAGAATTAGCTAGCCTTTCATTCAATATTTGAATAATCGCAGCAACGCTACCCTGGTGAGCTTGCCAAGCGATATCATTTATTTGATCTACCATCTGAAGTTTAACGATAGCTCTTTTACCCTGAATTGTTAACGGACTAATAAATTTAGGATATTGAGGCTTGCGTTCTATAAAAGCCTTGTTTTAGATTGTATTAGTAAAAATATGACCTTGCCAAATGAAATCCTCAAATCAAGCCTCCTTCACGAACTTAGAAGGAGGCTTTACTTAGTTTCGTCTTCAAATACCAACTTAGTAGTACATGGAAATCACCACTGGCGGCGGGTGAACACAAGCGCGATCCCAGTATATCACTTATATGTCATCAAACGATACACAGTCTGCTCGCTACACACACTTCAAAACAAACCGAATAGTCACACAAAGATGGCGATCGCCCATCTAACATCACAATTAAAAGTGCGATCGGTATCTTAAAACCGAGTTAACCACTCACTGAGAAGCTGCTTCCCATTTGGCTAGCGGATAACCTTCTGAGGGCTTTCCCAATTCTTTCATCGGCACACCCTGTCGGATTGAGTGAGCATGAGCAGTTAACAGTGAACTTGTATAGTTAATTTATACTATAAAATTTGCTCCTGAGTGTTTCAGACGAGCAAATTTGTGTTTTTTGGTTAAGTTTGGTCAAGTTTTAGGTTGGTAGAGCGGTAGCTAAAGTCAGCAAAATCTTTGATGCTGTTAGGTTTATGTTTACTCAAGCCAAGCTACAAGCTAATGACTGGAAACTTTGTTCTTACCATTAGGACTTACGCACTATACAAATTAAGCATCATGTGTATGACGGAATTGTGTCGTTTCAGACTATAGAGCAATACGCTTGGTATTAAAGCTTTGATCAGAACTAGCCCCCCTAAAAAAGGGGGGAAATAGCAGAACTTTTTAAGGGGGGTTGGGGGGATCTTCAGTCCGTAAACGCTACTAACAGCAATGCAATGATCATAACAATAACAAAAGCCCCCTCAGATTACTGAAAGGGGGCTTTTGTGGAAAAAATCACCTGGCATCGAGCTATTTTGACA
>CAZZXJ010000506.1:1112-5295 GCA_964657905.1 uncultured Stigonema sp. | reverse complement strand
ATTACGAATTACGAATTATTCGGTCAAGCAATTTTGGATTTTAAACCGCTGATGTGCGCAATAACTATCTGCGTACATATGCGATCGCAATTTCAGTTAAATGCAACAAGGGGAGCAGGTTTTGCAATTCCATAACCTTGGGCATAATCTACCCCAATGCCTCTAATTTTTTCCAGGATGTCCTGATTTTCGACAAACTCGGCAATAGTTTGAATGCCCATGACATGACCAATTTGATTGATTGCTTCTACCATTGCCAAATCAATGGGATCATGGACAATATTCTTGACGAAGCTGCCATCAATTTTTAGGTAATCTATTGGCAGATTTTTGAGATAGACGAAAGAGGACATACCACTACCAAAATCGTCCAAGGCGAAGCGACAGCCTAGATCCCTAAGCGCTTGGATGAATTGAGCGGCTTTTCCCAGATTGGCGATCGCCACAGTTTCGGTAATTTCAAAGCAGATCAATGCTGGCGGGATCTGGTGTAATGCCAACTGCTCATGCAAAAATTCAATAAACTGCTCATCGTTAATACTCGCACCAGAGAGGTTGATGGCATACAAACAGTCACAATCAACTTCTCGATAGTGCTGTCCCTGAGTAGCAAAGAGTGTGCTGATAACCCAGCGGTCGATGGCTTGCATCAGATTGTAGCGTTCAGCAGCTGGAATAAACGCCATTGGTGACACCAAGTTACCCATTTCATCGACAAGGCGCAGCAGAACTTCGTAATGTTCGCCGTTTAACTGAGTTTGGGTCAGAGGGACAATAGGCTGGTAATAAAGGCGGAAACGATTTTCCTCAAGAGCTTGAGTAATCCGCGTGACCCATTGCATCTCACCGTGCTGCTGCGTTAGTTCACTATCATTAGCTTGATAGATATGCACTCGATTACGTCCCTTATTTTTGGCAGCATAGCAAGCTGCGTCAGCAGCACTTAAAATGCTAATCACACTTTCACTGTCTGGATGGATCTCAACCAACCCGATACTGACACCAATGTTAAAAATTTTGTCTTGGCAAACAAAACGAAATGCTTGGACGCATTCACGCAGTTTATTCACAACCCGCAGTGCTGGGTCTAAAGAGCAATGGTAGAGCAAGATCCCAAATTCATCTCCACCTAAACGTGCCAAGGTATCACTTGAGCGCACGTGAGTTTGAAATAGCGTGGTTACTTGGCGCAAGAGTTCATCGCCAGCGGTATGACCACAAGTATCATTGACGATTTTGAACTGATCTAAATCTAGATAACACAATGTGTGTTGTTGGTTTTGTGACCTAGCAAGGGTTAGGGCTTGTTCCAAGCGGTTTTCAAACTCACGGCGGTTAATCAGTCCAGTTAAGGCATCATGACTTGCCTGCCAAGTTAATTGATGTGACAGATGGCGGGTAGTGCTTGTATCGTGAAACACCATTACCGCACCGATAATTTGACCATGAAGATCGCGAATTGGTGCGGCAGAGTCTTCAATAGCAAACTCACCACCGTTGCGGCTAATCAAGACAGTTTCGTTGGCAAGACCGACAATATCACCTTCGCGTAAGGCGAGTTCTACCGGGTTTTCCACTGGCTCCCGTGTCGTTTCGTGGACAATCTTAAAGACTTCTGTAAGGGGTAAACCTTGCGCCGACTGCTGGCTCCAGCCTGTCAGCGCTTCAGCCACCGGATTCAGAGATTGAATCTGACCAAACGCATTCGTTGTTAAGACTGCATCTCCTATGGATTGCAGCGTCACTTGGGCTAGCTCTTTTTCTTCAAGAAGCTGCTGTTCCAAGCGTTTGCGTTCAGTAATGTCAATTGCTACACCACCGACATACATACATCCAGTAACGTCTTGGAAGGGAAACTTTAAGACTAACCAGTAATGGAGGCTGCCATTGGGTGTGGGAAAGGTTTCCACTAACTCTGCTGGTTTACCAGTTGCCAGGATAGCTTGGTCGTTTTCCCGAACCTGCCTTGCTGCTTCTTCGGACGACGCCAAATCAAAATCCGTCTTACCCCGGAAATCAGCTAGTTTCACGTTAAACACACGCTCTAGCGGCTCATTGATATAAACGAAGCGCCCTTCTTCGTCCTTCATAAAAGCCAAAGCGGGACTGTTATTCATAAACGCTTGGAAACGGGCCTCACTGTCTCTGAGTGCATCCTCTACCCGTCTACGTTGAAGCACCAAACTTAATTGTGCTGCAATTGCCAAAAGGTTCTCAACCAGTCTTTTGTCTTCTAGCGCAGCTTCACATTTGAAAAATACAAGCACCGCTAGCACCTGGTGGTGAGAAATTATCGGAATTCCCACTCCAGCTTTAATACCGCACTCTAGAGCGATGTGACAACGCAGAAACATGACCTCTGGTATCAACGAAACATCTTCTTGCCACTCTGGCTGCTGCGATGACCAGACCCGTCCCGGCAAACAAACGCCCCGAGCAAAGGTGAACTCCTTGCTCAATTTTCTGAATTGCTTGAAGACACCCTTGACACCAGTGTAGGAAGCGGAACTCAGCTTCAGAACATTTTCATTTGGACAAGGAATCCAGGCTTCTCCATAGTCCCAACCTTGGGTTTCACACACCTTACTCAAGACAATCTTTAAAGCGGAGTCAAAATCTGGGGACTCAGCAATTGCCAGTGTCAATGTTTGCAAGAAGTAAATTTGTTCCCCTGTTTGGTGGTGTTCAATAATTTCCGCCAGAACCAGGCTACCAATGCCTAGCAATAGCAAGCCCAGAGCCGTGTTGGGAGAGGGACGACTTGGCAGGGGTTGGTTGACGTTGATAAACCCTTGTTGGATGCTTTCAATATCAGAAGTTGACTCATCACCAGGTGGATAGAGGCTATTACTGAAGTCATCCTGCGTCAGGAGTTGCTCAATGCCAAGACTAAGTGTAAAATAATACTGAGCAAGGAATAGCAACCCGATGGCAGTCACCATTGTGCTGAGAACACCTGCCAGTCGTTGCTTTCGGCATCCCAATGCTACTAGTGCCAAACCGCTGAGCAAAAATGCAACAGCAGTATAATAGCGCATTAATGCTATTTTAGGTAGCGAATATAACAGTATTGTTATGTGAAAATGCCACCCCACCATCATCACTAGACCCAAGGTGGCTGTAATGCTACCTAGGGCGATCGCCACCAAATTCTGTACCTGTAAACGTGCTGTCACTTGATTGAGAGTAATGCTAATTCTGTGGATTACCAAAACTTTGCAAAAAACTCTCGAATTTTAGAGTTTCTGATACATCATATTCACTATGGTGGTATGAGTATCTACCGTGCAACTACTGAATAAGTGGGCTTGCCAACAAAGATCAATCCCTGAGCGAGATCTGCTTCCAATGGCGCGATCGCTTCTCGTTCACAAGAATCCTGAGTTTTTCCGCAGCTAGCCCAAGAACCTGCACGAAACCGCCACGGGTTTACGAGTTTTATGCTAATTTTATACCCTTATTCCAACACAGATTGCACTTGCTCTATTGTTTCTGCACCTGGGCTATTGCTCGACGCTTCAGCCCCAATAGTGCTAATACATTTACTATTTGCAGCATTGAGATAACCAGTCCGCAGTGCCTGATTAATACCTACCACATGTTGGGTAAATTGCTGATCGTTTGTTTGCACATCTGGCAAGCGGTTAGCTTGCTGCTGGTTAGTAATTATCGCCCCCGAAGGAACATACCTACCTGGGGGAATTTCTACATCTTGAATCAAAACGTGCATCATAACGATGCAGCCAGCCCCCACTTTGGCATTAAACACTGTAGAGCGAAAGCCGATAAAGCAATTATCCCCAACATAGGCAGGTCCATGAATCAGAGCCATATGGGTAATGGAAGCATTGTTGCCAATCCATACCGAGTATTCATTTTGATCTTCGCCAACTACTCGACCTTTCTCCAACCCATGAATCACCACACCATCTTGTAGGTTAGTGTTTTCACCAATATAAAAAGGCGTGCCTTCATCTGCTCTAATGGAAGTTCCTGGAGCAACGATCACATTTGCACCTAAACGTACATCTCCAATAATGTTGCAACACGGATGTACGAAGGCTGTTTTATGGATTTGTGGCTTAGCTAAATTCCTTGACCATGGAGTTAGGGGAGCCGCTGTGCTACGGACTGACATTGTGCTTATTTCTCCTCTTAAGTGTTAGTTGTTAGTTGTTAGTTG
>CAZZXJ010000506.1:0-1102 GCA_964657905.1 uncultured Stigonema sp. | reverse complement strand
TTCTACTAACTATTAACCATGAGTCTCTTTTGTTATAAATCAGGTGATATTCAACAAAAACTGTGTCAACTATTGTCACGACTACTGCATCCAGTATCTGTTGTTCATTACCAATAAATTAGCGGGATATTTGCACTCTAAAGTACTATACTAGTTTGATAAAAAAATATTTTGATAATACTTAATAAAAAATTAATTTCTCGTTCTGCTCATTAACATAGTTATAGTTATGTTGTCACGTGGTTGGCGATCGCGAGTTTTGCGGTTTCTTCTATACGTAACTGCCTGCCGGACAGCAAAGATTCTTTGATAGCAAAACCCCGATGATCTAGTTCTGCCGCAAACACTACATTGCCCCTAGCATCGTTAACTAGTCAGCAGTTAGCGACTCAAGCTTGATCAATTCTCGACTTTGTTATTGGCAAGCAAAGGTGCTGGTGGAAAGGATGCTATCTTGAGAACTACAGGACAGTTTGGTTTAGGAACACATCTGCCAGTGCCAGACAGTTTAGGGATAAACATCTCGCTAAATTCACAACAATTTTACTAGGAGCGTAGTTTAGCTGTCTGCCTAAATTTCTAGTAACCATTCAGCCGTCAGCCATTAGGTAAGACCAGCAATATTGGTATTGGTGACTTAAGTTGGTTGAGTATTTATACAATTCACTCTTGTGCTGACCGCTGACTGCTAATAGCTGAATCCTGGCAATTTCTGCTTAAAACAATTTGTAGCGGTTCTTATAGGAGTCCGATCAGCATGAAGTACAGCTATTCAAGAACTTTGGCACTTGGCTGTATATCACCTGTAAGAGAACTACTCTGCTGAGACGTTTTTAGTTTGATACTACCTTCTTTGGACATTAATGCGATTCCACGTAGGTAATAAAAGCTAGCACAAATCAGTTCTGGAAATATGGGCTGGGGAAAATTTTGCAATTAAGATTTGGTAACTAAGATGATAACGTTAGTAATAGGGTGTGATGAACGCGGCAGTGGTAGATTTGACAAAGGGAAGACAATGGAACTAGCAAACAATTTATCGTGTTGTCGCGCTTGAGATTGCTTGGGTGTAATATGACGGAATAATTCGTAATTCGTAATT
>CAZZXJ010000505.1:2514-5301 GCA_964657905.1 uncultured Stigonema sp. | reverse complement strand
CGCTCTTCAGTTATCTCTGGATTTGGATCATCCATATCGGCTCATATTTGAGCCAGCAAATGAGCCAATTCCCACTAAGCCAGATGGTGGCCTCGACTGGAATAAAGTAACTGCTGTTAGAATTCTGGGCGTGGAGGATACCCATGAGTAATGTAATTCAAAATCAGTACACGCCAGACTACGTTTCTCCTCCTGGGGAGACTCTTCAAGAAGTCCTTGAAGAGCGTGGGATGTCCCAAGCAGAACTGGCGGAACGGACAGGTAGACCAAAGAAAACGATTAACGAAATTATTAATGGTAAAGCAGCAATTACTCCGGAAACAGCGTTGCAGTTGGAGCGAGTATTAGGTATCCCAGCTAGCTTTTGGAACAACCGCGAACGACGATACCGAGAGGCAAGAGTTCGGGCAGAAGAACAAGAGCGCTTGCAAAAGCAAATAGCGTGGCTTGACCTGATCCCCGTTAAAGCCATGATTAAGTTGGGCTGGATTCAGCGCTATCAAGACAAGGTTGAACAACTACGATCCGTGCTGAATTTTTTCGCCGTCGCCTCCCCTGAACAATGGGAGGGTATCTGGTGTAGTACTCATGTATTCTTTCGCAAATCTCAAGCGTTCCAAACTGACCCTGGTGCCATTGCTGCTTGGCTGCGTCAGGGAGAAATTGAAGCAAATGAGATTTCTTGTGCCAGCTACGATGCTAACAAGTTTAGGGAAGTGCTGCGACAAATCCGCACTCTAAGTGTGGAACCACCAGAGATTTTTCAGCCGGAAGTGGTGCGGTTGTGTGCTGAGGCTGGTGTGGCGGTAGTTTTTGTGCCGCAACTTCCTAAAACACGGACTTGTGGAGCAACTCGTTGGTTGAATCCCAATAAAGCGCTGATTCAACTGAGTCTGCGCTACAAGACTGACGACCATCTGTGGTTTGCCTTCTTCCACGAGGCAGGTCATATTTTGCTACATGGCAAGCGCGATGTCTTCCTTGAGGGGAAAGGCGTTCAAGGTGTCGATGAACAAGACTTGGAGGAAGAAGCAAACAAATTCGCTGCGGATATACTTATCCCCCCTGCTGAGTTGAAGCGATTCCTGGCATCAGGTCAACAACAAAGTAAACTAGTTATTGAGCAGTTTGCTGCTGAAATCGGTATTGCACCGGGGATTGTAGTAGGCAGACTTCAGCACGATGGAGTTTTACCGCCTACTCACTGCAACGACCTGAAACAAGGGTTTGAGTGGGCGTTAGATGAGCAGGAAAGCTAATTATTCGACAATCAACAGGGGGTTGACGTGATGGTAAATGGGACTACAATAGCTTGTCACCCCAAGAACAAGACCAAGTGAAAAATATCTTCATCCCTTAAGTCGGCTAAAACCCAATACAGTTCAGTTAGTAGTGTTCACGGACTAAAGATCCCCCCTAACCCGCCTTAAAAAGGGGGGTTATATCATGTCCGGTCAATCGCCCATAATAAAACTTGTTTGTAGTCAGGACTTTAGTCCTTGCTTAAGAGCGCAAGAGGACTGAAGTTCTCACTACAAACTTACTTACAGATGCTACGCCAATTAGGTTTTACTGAACTCCCTGGTAAAGGAAGCCACACTAACTGGATACATCCTTTATATGTTGGAAAACTCACGGTTTCAGGCAAAGACGGTTTGGACGCTAAATTTTATCAATAAAAGGATGTGCAGCAAGCTATAAAAGAAGTAAAGGAGAAACAACAGGAGCAGCAGGAAGATGAGTAAATTTAAGTACCAGATGCTGATTCAATGGTCAGAAGAAGATAATTGCTTTTTGGTAGGATTTCCTGATTTTCCTGGACAGCCTTGGCGGACTCATGGCGATAGTTATGAGGAAGCTGTCACAAATGGCATTGAAGCTTTAGAGTCTCTAATTATGGCTTATGAAGCAACAGGTGAAAAGCTTCCGGAACCAAGGGTTAATAAAGCAGCGATTAGTCCGTAGGCGTAGCCTGTCGCAGACATCACCCTTGGCTAATTGTTGACGATCTGAAGATTCAAGACAGCTAGGCTGCGATCGCGGATTTTAGCTCGCTCATGCGTGAGTTGACTCCCATTAAAACGAGGAACAGACCAAATGGGTGTCGCGTGATTTTTACGTTAGCCGCTTAAGTCGGGTCGCTGGATGTCTCTGTCCATGCGGCTTGGAAAAATTCTCGCTCACACAACATAGCATAGCGATAGGTTGAGTGTACCAACGCGGACGTACTGGCGTAACGTTCAACCAAACCTTCTAATGTTTGCGCCAGGGGAGCAAAATCTGCGCTGCTGTACGTCTGAATCCAGTCTGCATACTGATGATTAGGAATGCCATTGCGAGCCAACTGTTCTCCTAAAAAAGCATACAGACGCATACAGGGAGACATAGCAGCAGTAGTTAAACCCACGTCCCCACTCCAAGCAGTTGCTAACAAAAAGTCGGTATAGCGACGGGTAGCGGCTCCTGGTTCCACTGAGCGCAAATTAACTCCCCACATAGCAGCATAGCCTTCATGCAGCTGTAGTTCTGCTAACACCCCACCGACTAAGTTGTAAAATACGGTAAATCCTAAGAAGTCTGGTGCTTTAGCCGCAGCGATACTGTAAGCACGGGCAAAAGCTTCCAAGAAAAAAGCATCTTGCCCTACATAGTAAGCAAACTTCTGCTGCTCAAGAGTACCATCGGCAATACCTTGGACAAACGGATGCTCTAAACAAGCTTGTGCTAAGTCTTGATTTGCTGACCACAATTGGCTGGAGATAGTCATTTGTTGGTTGTTGGTTGTTG
>CAZZXJ010000505.1:0-2504 GCA_964657905.1 uncultured Stigonema sp. | reverse complement strand
TGTCATTGGTCATTGGTCATTTGTTATTCTCCCTCCATTCCCTACTCCCTACTCCCCACTCCCCATTCCCCATTCCCCACTTCCTTTAAAAAGGTAAAAACTGAAGCAAGAGTGAGCCAACACTTCCCACAAAGTCCATAATATTTGGTTTTTCAGGACTTACCTTTGTCGTTTGGGCGGGTGTTTGCAGTTCTTTAATAAAAGCCTGTGCTGTTTGCAGTCCAGCACTATCATTTTGAGATGTAAAAAATTTTACAGCAATCTGGGCATCTTGGAATGCACTTTGTCGGTCAAATAGTTGGTAACGGGCGACACCACGAGCAAGGTAAGCGCCTGCATAGTCCGATTTAATCGCGATCGCTTGATTGAAATAGTCAACCGCTTGTTGTTGGTTGCCTTTTTGGGCTTCTGCTACACCCCAGGCATAGAATTCCTCTGGTTTCGCAACTTGCAATGGTATGCCAACTGCGCCTTGTAAGTTGGCGTCATTGATATTCACACCACTTAATTGTGCATTCACTAGATAAGTATTTCTCAAGTCAGCACCCAACAAGTTTGCTCCACCGAGTTTAGCACCGCTAAGGTTAACACCAAATAAAACAGTGCCGCTCAAGTTTGCACCCCTCAAATCAGCGCCGCTTAAGTTTGCACGGCTGAGGTTAGCACCTGCAAGATTGGCTCCGCTCAAGTTTGCTCCTGATAAATCAGCCATCACTAAACCAGCGCCTGTCAAGTCACAGTTTTGACATTGTTTGTTTGCCAGTAACTGTCTTATTTGTTCTGGATTTGCGGCTTGAACAATCTGGCTTAAGCTAATTGTGGTTAAAAATGTGGCTGTCGCTAAAATGTTGCTTTTCATAGACAGTCTTGCAGTATCTTATTCTGAATGCCCCACCATAACACAGACAGCTTTAAAACTTCAGGTTAAACTTATCAACCATCAATATCGGTTCATCTAATTAATCTCTTTTAGGTTGCCTGCTGTGGTAACGGACCTCAGTTATTCACTTGAGTCAGAGTAAAAACAAGCTGATTTTGCCTATTCATGTCTATAGTGGTCTTGGTTGGAGAAGACCAACTCTGTTCTGCAAATAAGCTGAGGGTCAGTGTTAGGGTAATAGCTAGCAATAGTTTTTCAAGCATGGTAATTTCCCCTCAACCGCTAGGTAATAAATCAGTTCTTACTTTTGGTTTTAAATGATTTATTTTTCTTTTAGGCTAAGAGATAAACAGACTGAGGGAAAGTGACCTGGATCTGGCGCTTAAGTGACATTTGTCACTCGTACAGCTTTTTTGCTCTTTCGCTACCTAGAATTTCTGCTTTTTAGCATACTTGTGCCCCTGAGGTTTGCACCGTCTAGGAGAGTGCCATTCAAATTAGCTCCGTCGAGGTTGGCCTCACTAAGATTGGCACCTCTCAAGTCCGTACTACTTAGATTAGCATTACTGAGATTAGCTTTGTCAAGATTTGCTCCGCTTAAGTTAGCTTGGCTTAAATCCATACCACTTAAGTCAGCATTCTTCAGATTCGCTCCCCCTAAATTAGCGTTACGCAAGTTCATTAGGCGCAAGTTCCTTCCTTGCCAATTAACACCACCGAGGTTTTTCCCTGGTTCGTTTTGCAATCCTTTAGGTAATGGTGCGTCTTGTGGCGTCGGCTGCGTGTGCGGAACTGATGTCTCTATGGGTACTTGCGATAATGGTGCTACAGATGGTGTGTCCGTTGATGCAACTGGCGTTTCTGCACTTTTCAGTACTACATAAATTCCGACTCCAGCCAAAAGACTTGCTCCAGTCATTACAGTGGCGAGAGTGAAAAGCAAACCTGGGCGGCCTTTATGCTGATACATTTGTGCTAATTCAGTATTCAAAATTATAAATATGTATAATTTAGTATATACTTGTTTAAGTAGTAGATTTTTTTAATAAAAATTTATATTGAATTTGTATTAAATTTGTGTTGACAATTTAATCTTCTTCTTCATTCCAGATTATTAATCCTTAAGGCTAGTACAGCACGGCAGAAATAACCAGACAGTTAGAAACAGGTGAAAACAAGCGTCTATGTGTGTATTCTTCTCTCCTGACTCCTAACTTCTGACTTCTGACTCCCTACACTAGTAATATTTAATAAGCATGTTCTAATAAATTCCCCACTTCCTAGCTCGCTTCTTTAAAGGTGTATATTGGGTGGACAAGCCTATAGGATGCTCCCCTTTAATCACTATGTGAGAGTATGAACATAAGATGATTTTGTAATAAATTTCTTGTAAAGATCACTCTTAAGCAAGAATTTGGGTTTAATACAGATAATTGGCTAATAATTAATTTAATGTAAATTAACAATTATTTTTATAATTATGGATTTTCCTATATTTACCTATTACTTTCGATAGAGAAAAATTTACTCCAGGGGATTGATGAAAATTTAATAAATAAATGGATAATTAGAGTCAAGTCGAGGGATAAATTTGATGAGAAGGAGTCAGAAGTCAGAAGTCAGA
>CAZZXJ010000504.1:0-5313 GCA_964657905.1 uncultured Stigonema sp. | reverse complement strand
TGGGTTTTGTCTGTATAGCCGCGAATTCCATTCGCCAGGGCAGGCGTATTTTTACTAGCAACGGGAGGCGGGGAATGCGATCGCCACCTGCGTGGGGCGACCTTTATTGAGAACTAACAGGTAATTTTCTTTTCAAGGCACACAAGCCAATGGCTGGGATAACTCCCAAAATCACTGACGTAAATCCTTGTCCAATTAAATATACTATCTGAGCGCGGTTTATTTCTGGAATCAACTCCTGCACTAGGGAAAGCAACCAAATCAAGATACTGATTAATAAAAATGAAATTGACGGCACAAAACTCCACCACCAAGCACCGTAAGTGTACCGGCGCAGTACCAACCATTGGCAAAACCCAAGCCAAATTCCTGAAATAATATATGAGGTGGTTGACAAAATTCCCAAAATGACTATCTGATTGGGAGATAAAGTTTTATTTAAAGATGAAGCCATAGATGAAATATAGTTAATCCATTCTACGGAAACACTGTGGGCAATCAGCCAACCGATACTGGTAGCAAGCATCCATAACCAACCCGATAGATATCGGTGAATGACGAACGCTTGATCGGCGCCAAAAATCAGTGCAAACAAACCACTGCCGAGGGGTCCTACCCAGGTGTACCATGTTAGGTGCTGTCTTTCCAAAGCAGATAACAGCACATTCTGAATGATTTTTTCCAGGGCTATACTGGCAATTCCACCTACAACCCATCCCACAATGGTCATAAAAGTAAATTTGAGCAAGAATATCCGTCTGTGGGAGGGTATTATCAAAAACCTTTGCGATTTGGGAACGCTAGAGGTCAATTCTCTATGATAAGGGCGGTTTGAGCCGGGTTGCATAGAAGTTCAGTAACTATTAATCATGACTCTAAAATAGTCATCTTTTTCTAACTTACGACACTAAAATGAAGCTTCCGGTTAATACTTAAGAGTTACAAAACTCTTATTGGTTAGACCCTTTACCTGTTGTTGGGTGGGCATAGTACCCCGCAAGCGACATCTTGACGGGCAAGACGCTCGTCCCACAAGAAACTCCTGACAAAGCGCAATCCTAGAATGATAAGCTAAACAATGACATAAAAAAGACTATAGGATGAAGTATTAAATGGGTATTTCTTCAAACGATCCTTATCTCCTAAAAGCAGCTCGTGGTGAAGTCTTAGATCGTCCTCCAGTCTGGATGATGCGTCAGGCAGGACGTTATATGAAAGCTTATCGAGATTTAAGGGAGAAGTATCCTTCCTTTCGCGATCGCTCGGAAATACCGGAAGTAGCGATAGAAATATCCTTGCAGCCTTGGCTCGCCTTTCAACCAGACGGAGTGATTCTGTTTTCTGATATTGTCACGCCGCTACCTGGTTTAGGCATTGACATGGATATTGCTGAAGGTAAAGGACCAATTATTTCCTCACCTATTCGCACTCAACAACAAGTTGATCACCTAGTTCCCTTAGAACCAGAAAAGTCGCTACCGTTTATCAAAACAATTTTGCAGGCTTTGCGGCAGGAAGTAGGTAACAAATCAACAGTGTTGGGCTTTGTGGGTGCGCCGTGGACCTTAGCAGCTTACGCAGTGGAGGGAAAAGGCTCTAAAACCTACTCTGCCATCAAAAGCATGGCATTCTCAGACCCGACGATACTGCATCAACTATTAGGAAAATTCGCTGATGCGATCGCCATCTATGTCCGCTACCAAATTGACTCTGGTGCTCAAGTTGTGCAAATGTTCGATTCTTGGGCAGGTCAGCTGAGTCCTCAAGATTATGACACCTTTGCTCTCCCTTATCAACAAAGGGTTTTCCAGCAAGTCAAGGAAACTCATCCACATACGCCCCTGATCTTATTAGTCAGCGGTAGTGCGGGTGTCTTGGAGAGAATGGCACAATCGGGTGCGGATATTATCACTGTAGACTGGGCAGTGGATATGGCAGAGGCGCGGGCAAGATTAGGAAAGCACATCAAAGTGCAGGGAAATCTTGACCCAGGCGTGCTTTTTGGCTCTAAAGAGTTTATCCGCGATCGCATCCTTGATACCGTTCGCAAAGCTGGTAACTGGGGACATATTCTCAATCTCGGTCACGGTGTTCTACCGGAAACTCCAGAGGAAAATGTCGCTTTCTTCTTTGAAACGGCAAAGAATCTCAGTTCGTTAGTAGTTAGTGGTTAGTACGGGCGAACGGCCGTTCGCCCGTACAGTGGTTAGTGGTTAGTGGTAGTAGGGCTGGCATTGCCTACCCTACAAACTTCTGATCAGGAACTTTTAACTAACAACTAACAACTAACAATTAACAACTAACCACAAAAAGAATGAGCCAGAAACGGATTTTAGTGACTGGTGCAAGTGGCTGTATCGGTCACTACTTAACTGAAGCCTTAATTCAGGAAACCACTCACGAACTGTATCTGCTGGTAAGAAACCCAAGTAAACTGCAAGTTGATACTCAGGCACGTTCAGGTATCACCGTTTTGCATGGTGATATGCAAGAAATTAATCGTTTTGCCGACTTGCTGAAAACCATAGATACTGCTGTGTTAACGGCGACGGTTTGGGGCGGCACAGACACATTTGATATTAATGTAGTTAAGACACTAGAGTTGCTGGAACTACTAGACCCAAACAGATGCCAACAGGTGATCTATTTTTCCACCGCTAGCGTTTTGGCTTACAATAATCAACCACTGAAGGAAGCAGGGGAACTGGGTATAGATTACATCCGTTCCAAATACGATTGCTTGCATCGTTTATCGAAATTAGCGATAGCATCCAAAATTACCACTGTTTTTCCCACTTTAGTGTTGGGTGGCGATCGCCATAAACCCTATTCACATGTGACATCTGGCATTCCAGAAGTCGCCAAATATATAGATTTGATTCGCTTTTTTACGGCAGATGGTAGTTTCCACTTCATCCACGGGCGAGACATTGCTACTGTCGTGCGATATTTGATTGATCACCCTCTCAAAAAAGATGAACCGCGCTACTTAGTTTTAGGTCAAGCACAGGTAACTGCTAACCAAGCAATTGAGGAAGTTTGCGCCTATCTTGGCAAAAAGATTTACTTTCGCATCCCCCTATCTTTATCGTTAGCCAATTTGATGATCTTTTTGTTCCGCATTCAAATGGCTGATTGGGATAGGTTCTGTATGAACTATCGGCATTTTACCTATGAAACTGTCATCAATCCCACCAGTTTAGGTTTGCCAAATTACTGTGTAACCATGAGTGATGTTTTGAAAATTAGTGGTGTGAAAACAGCATCAGTTAAAACAGGTTACAGTAAAAATTAACTCCACTAGGACAGCACGGCAGAAATAACCAGACAGTTAGAAACATGTGAAAACAAGCGTCTATGTGTGTATTCTTCTCTCCTGACTCCTGACTTCTGACTTCTGACTCCCTACACTAGTACCGCAAAGCGGTACTAGTGTGTGCAATAACACATACTACTGATAAGCTTTTACCCAGGAACGCCCCCTCTGCATTAGGTACGTTACACTAAGTTAACGCACCCTACGGGTTTCTCCTCTGCGTCTTTTCTTGGCGGTTCGCTAAAAAAAGAAAAGCTATAGGAACAAAAATAGGACTTTAATCTGTCTTATTTTTAACTAATTGTTTTGGGCTGTAAGTGGGAGTTCCATCTCCCAACTGCTTAACTCAAAATCCGAGTTGTTGTCCAAATGTGAGGTCTAACGGCTAATGCGAGTTTTATTGGTCTATCCGATTTTTCCTAAAACCTTTTGGTCCTACGAAAAAATCTTGGCATTAGTTAACCGTAAAGTTTTGCTACCACCCTTGGGTTTGGTGACCGTAGCGGCTATCCTACCTCAAGAATGGGAATTTAAACTAGTTGATCGCAACATCCGACCAGCAACAGAGGCAGAATGGGCATGGGCAGATGTGGTAATTCTCTCCGCGATGATCGTCCAAAAACAAGATTTACTCGAGCAAATTAAAGAAGCAAAACGACGTGGTAAGTTAGTTGCAGTGGGGGGTCCCTACCCCACCTCAGTACCACACGAAGTTCAGTCTGGCGGCGTCGATTTTCTGATTCTGGATGAAGGGGAAATCACACTGCCAATGTTTGTTGCAGCAATTGAACGGGGTGACACCAAGGGTACATTCCGCACGACAGAAAAACCCGATGTGACAACCACACCAATACCCCGCTTTGATTTGCTAGAACTTGATGCTTACAGCATGATGTCGATTCAGTTTTCGCGGGGTTGTCCTTTCCAGTGCGAATTTTGCGATATTATTGTTCTCTACGGTCGCAAACCGCGTACCAAAGCACCTGCACAACTGTTAGCAGAGTTAGATTACCTCTACGAGTTGGGTTGGCGGCGTGGCGTTTTCATGGTGGATGACAACTTTATCGGCAACAAGCGTAATGTCAAATTGTTGCTGCTGGAGTTAAAAGGCTGGATGGCAGAACATAAGTATCCGTTCCATTTTGACACTGAAGCTTCAATAGATTTGGCACAAGACTCAGAATTGATGGAGTTAATGGTTGAGTCCGGCTTTAAAGCGGTGTTTTTGGGAATTGAAACGCCGGATGAGGAAAGTCTGCAAATGACGAAGAAGTTTCAAAATACTCGCAACTCCCTGACTGAGGCGGTGGAAAGCATAATTAAAGCTGGGTTGCGCCCGATGGCTGGGTTTATTATTGGGTTTGATGGAGAAAAAACAGGCGCAGGCGATCGCATTGTCCAGTTTGCAGAACTTGCAGCAATTCCGTCTACGACCTTCGCCATGTTGCAAGCACTCCCAAATACTGCCCTTTGGCATCGCCTCAGTAAAGAAGGACGCCTCCGGGAAAATAAAGACGGTAACATCAACCAAACGACTTTGATGAACTTCATCCCCACCCGTCCCCTAGAAGACATTGCCAGGGAATACATAGAAGCATTTTGTGCTTTATACGACCCAGTACGGTACTTGGATCGCACCTACCGCTGTTTCCTGATCATGGGTAGTCCGAGTTGGACTGCGCCGTTCAAGATGCCAGAGTGGGTGATTCTGAAAGCTTTCGTAATTATTATCTGGCGACAAGGGATAAAACGGGAAACTCGCTGGAAGTTCTGGCACCACTTGTTCAGCATCATCAAGCATAACCCCAGAGCTTTTGATCTTTATCTCGATACCTGCGCCCACATTGAGCATTTCATGGAGTATCGCCAAATTGTCCGCGACGAAATAGAATCTCAGCTAGCTGAATATCTCGCACAAGGTACAGAAAAGCCCTATGTGTCCATGCCCGCACCAGTAGAGGCAATTACTAGGTAATAGGGCATAGGGCATAGGGCAT
>CAZZXJ010000503.1:0-5320 GCA_964657905.1 uncultured Stigonema sp. | reverse complement strand
AATTCTACTACTGGTATCGGGAAATTTTCATCTGTGTAAAGAGCAACATTCTATCAACCCTTAAATGTCGCCTAGAAGCAGTCTAGCAAGCATTCACCTAATTTTTCTTGGGGAACAGACGCCAAGGAGTGCGCAAGGGACAGGCATACGCTGCGCGTGTCAGCCAAGGCGGTTCGTTTCCCCCACCCCTCCCATTGCCAACAACGCCGTCCCATAAGCAGCCTCTGCATTCTCTGACCGCACAACAGGAACCTCTAAATGACGCGTCCTAATCGCCGTCCAAGTCGAATTTGCCGCACCACCCCCAGCAGTATAAACACAACTCAATCGGTCGGCGCCCAATTCCTGTAACAAAGAATATCCTCTTGCTTCTATGCGGGCAATACTTTCCAACAAGCCATGCATAAACTCCACAGGATTATCTGGACGAGGTTCTAGTCGCGGCGCTAAATTCGGGTCATTAATCGGAAAGCGATCGCCTGGTTTCAACAAAGGATAGTAATCCAACTCGCTGGCTTTTGACCCATCAATCTCACTGCTCAGGCTTTTTAACTCCGCGTCTGTGAAAAATTGTCGTAAGACCGCACCCCCAGTATTAGAAGCACCCCCAACGAGCCATAATTCCCCTAGGCGATGGCTATAAATCCCATACCTTGCATCCTCCACGCGCTTCCGACTCAACAGCTTCAAGACCAACGTAGAACCCAGCGAAGTCACCGCTTCACCAGGGGATTTAGCACCACTGGCAATAAAAGCGGCAATACTATCAGTTGTACCAGTACATACCAAGCAATCACCACGGAAACCCAAATTAGCGGCAATTTCAGCGCGTAATGCACCTATAGGAGTACCAGGAGTCATAACTTTTGGTAGATGAATTTTTATTTGCAGCTTCTCGAACCATTGTGGATACTTTAACTCTTCCACGTCATAACCCAGCTTCAAAGCATTGTGGTAGTCACTAATACCCAACTGCCCGTGCAGGAGAAAAGCTAGCCAGTCAGCTTGATGCATGAAATATCTCGCTTCGGCAAATGAGGGTAATTGCGACATCCACAGAAGTTTCGCGAGACTGGAAGTTGCACTTAAGACAGTGTGATTTGGGGGTGCTATGCTCCGCAGTTGCTCCATCACCACCGATCCCCGTGCATCGTTGTACAGCATTGGTGCATCTACAGGTTTGCCACTGCGATCGCACACTAAGACAGTCGAAGAAGTGCCATTGATCGCGATCGCCCTAATTTCTCCCCGCAATTCTCTCTTGATTTGCTCAAGTAGGGTAAACAAAGCCGTCTGCCAGCAAGATGTTAAGTCAGAAACCTCTGACATTTCAAAAGCATACCGTACCTCTGCCTGGACACGAGCTTCTTCATCAATCACAGTACCCCGTGCGCCAGAAGTCCCAAAGTCGATCCCCAAATAAAAATCCATCTTGCTTAAGTTCTGTAACAAGTTATTCCCCAATCTTGCCAAAACAGTGAAAAGTAGTAGACGAACTGTTCAAATTTTGTTGAGATTGGGAGGTTTCCAACCATGTCTATACTAAATACTCTGTACATCGCTGAAGTTTCTTCTATCCCAGATGTTAAAGTATACATTGCTCTAGTTGTGGCTCTGATTCCAGGCGTTCTGGCTTGGCGCTTGGCAACAGAACTTTACAAGAATTAAGCCATTTTAAAGGGTAAGGGTAAGGGTCATAGGGTCAAACTTTTTTACCCCTACCCTCTTACCCTTACCCTTCTTTACACGTACAACTGTCAGGTATATATTTTACCACTTAACATACGTGTGGCAATTACGCAAAAATGAAGTAATATGACAGCTAAACAAAACCGCAAATAGTACAGTCGCGCTGCTTGCGGTGTTTCTGTTCATTCAGCAGGATTTTTTTCACTACCATGAACGCGCTCCAACCGTCCAGACCCCCGCTACAGCCGATACAAAAACGACGGGTTACTCCTCGACCAAAGCGGCGTCTTCGCCAACGCTCCTACCAGGTCATGGCACTGGAAACAACAGCAAAGATCGGAGTAAATCTTGTGATTTCAGCAACAGCAGTATCTGCCCTGACGCAACTTTTACCCTATCACTGGTTACAGCAAGAAAAGTTAAGAGAAATCCACACTGAAGTCAAGCTGATGGAAGCACGGGTTAATAACCTGCAAACTGACTTTAGCCGAAGCTTCGATCCGCGTCAGGCTAAAAGTATTATGCAAGAACAAGGTTATCGGTTCGACCCTAGCCAGCGTCGAGTCGTTTTCCCCAAGGATGCTTCAGAAATTGAACAATCAGAGTCATCACCTTAATTGCTAATAGTTAATAGCAATATGAGTGTATCTATCATCTACCAATTTGAATGCTGTGTCCACAGCAGCTCGTTTAACCAATTTTCGACTTGTAACCGTAAGCGCAAACCTGGATCGCCCTTTGTCATGCCCAGGGAAGGTAATTGAGTTAGGGCACGTCGATAATCGCTGATCGCACAATTCCAGTCGCCCCAAAGATGATAAGTTCTGCCTCGTTGAGCCAAAATGTGACCTTCTAATTGACCGAAAAGCAGTGCCGTCTCAAAATTCTCAATTGCCTCCTCGTATTGCCCCAAGTCACGCAAGGTAATGCCTCGGTTAATCCAAGCTCGTACATGGCTAGGATTCAAATCCAGCGCCCGATCATAGTCGGTGATCGCACTCTGTAATTCCCCACAAGCAGCGTAGTAATTTGCCCGATTATTATAAGCACTAGCCAAGTTAGGATTAAGTTGCAAAGCTGTGTTATAATCACAAAAGGCTTTTTGCTGTTCACCGCTTTGAAAATAAATCAGTCCCCGGTTGTTGTAATCAATGGCATTGTCGGGATGACCATGAATCAGTTGGCTCAAAAGCGCGATCGCTTCAGTGTAATCTCCTTGTTGGGCTGACCTTAAAGCATCAGAGCGTAAGTAGCTGTCTCCCCTCCCAGATTTGTTGCTATCCTTAACACCGTGATTTGGAGATTCAATTGTATTATTTATAACTTTTCTATATGAGTGATTTTCCTGATTACTTGATGCAAAAAATGAGTGGCTCTTCATAATTATCCTGCCTGAGATGCTTGCTCTCGTTCGCTCAACTTATAGTTTTCTTTGTGCTGATGGTTTTGTCCCTGTGTCACTTGTTAAGTCGTCTACAAGTATTTGGATGCAAGCATTAAGGCTAAATTTAACCTAGCGCAATAAGTGCGAGTTTATGCCTGCCTTGACCATACAGGGTTCGATATGCTACCGAGTAAGGGCATACCCTACTTATATAAATGAATCAATCTAATAAGAGATACTTCATCCCCAAGTTGAATTCCAGAAAAAGTCACTATCAATCTAAAAGAGTATTCAAGTAGTCAGAGCGACAACTTGCTAGAATGCCTACAAGTCCTTGATTGGGCATGGGGCATAGGGCATGCCCCATGCCCCATGCCCCAATATGAAGTTTTGACAAATTTTATTATGGCAACTGCATTTTCTTATCTCCATGCTCCTGATTTAGCCCCAGATGATTACATTGTCATCGGCGTGGCAACCTGCTTTGTCAAGGAAGACGGAGAAGTTCATCAAATCGAAGTTATCGAACCTATTCCCTCTTCCGCTTTAGAAGCCCTCTTTAAAGGTATTTCTACTTCCTATAAGTTTGCTTGTGCAACAACTTTGGGAGCTGTGCTTGAGGGTTCAGAACCCATAATCCCCTCCGGATTCCCAGAGTCGGCTCAGTTTAGTGATGAATTTGCGCAACGGGCGATCGCTGCCGCTCGCACCTTCAAGCGTCGTGAACAAGCCAAATCTCTGATTCCTTTAGGCACAACCTACACTCAGTTTAACCATTCCACTGAGCGTAAGCGGGTGTTAAATGTCACAAGAGTTGTTACTAAAGAAGACAATGTTAAACAGCACTCACATACACATAAAGTTTTGTAATTCCTAGTCTAAGTATTTTGGAGCCATAACCGCAGATGAACGCTGATACACGCAGATAATTTTCTGTGCTTTCAGCGTTCATCTGCGGTTACAATTTTAGATTTACTCTACAATTGAAGTCGGGGGATGTATCCAAAAGTACCGTTTCCCATCTAAAGTCTAGAATCTAAAATAGGGTCTGTCATAATGTTAAAACTTTACGGCGGCGCTCGTAGTCGTGCGTCAATTGTTCAGTGGTACTTAGAGGAATTGGCAGTTCCCTATGAATTTGTCAAGCTTGATATGCAGGCGGGCGAACATCGCCAGCCACCGTACCTTGCAATTAACCCCATGGGGAAAGTCCCCGCAATTGTTGATGGTGATTTCCTGCTTTGGGAATCAGGGGCAATTTTGCTGTATCTTGCCGAGAAGTACGGCAAAGTAAAGTCCTCCCTTGAGGAACGTTCACAACTTGCTCAGTGGGTGTTGTTTTCCAATGCTTCCCTCCAACCAGGCATTTTTGTAGAAGCCAGTCGAGAACGGGAAATGCCCCGCCTCATGACTCCTTTGAATGAAATTTTTGGACGACAACCTTTCTTACTAGGCAATGAATTCACTGTTGCCGATGTCTCGGTGGGGTCTACCCTAGCTTACATTCCCATGTTGCTCAAGCTAGATTTGAGCGCCTACCCGGCTGTGATGAACTATATGAAGCAGCTATCTGAGCGTCCAGCTTTCCAAAAGAGTATCGGCGGTCTTGGTTAAAGTTGGTAGTTGTTAGTGGTTAGTTGTTAGTTGAATTTTCTACTAACCACTAACCACTAACAAACAACATTCCTAACGATAATTTGTAAATTGCAAAGCAACAGGGAAGTCTTCTTGCTTTAAGCGCTGGATCACAGTTTGCAATTCATCTTTACTTTTAGCGCTAACACGCACTGCATCTCCTTGAATTGAGGATTGGATCTTTTTGAACTCGTCACGAATCAACTTAGAAATTTGCTTGGCAATTTCCTGACTGATGCCTTTTTGAAGTTTGATTTCTTGACGAACACGGTTACCGCTAGACGATTCAACTTTGCCAAAATCAAAGATTTTCTGTGAGAGGTTGCGTTTGGCAGCTTTTTCTCGCAGTATGTTGTGTACTGACTCTAAGGTAAACTCGCTATCGGTGTTAACGGTAATACTTTCTTCAGCTAATTCGACAGTCGTTTTAGTGTCTTTGAGGTCGTAGCGGCTGTTGATTTCTCGCACAGTTTGGTCAACAGCATTGACCAACTCTTGCCGATCAAAGTCGCTGACAATGTCAAAGGAATAGGTGGAAGCCATAAAATATTCTAGATTTTGGATTTTGAAAGAATTATGAATTATAAATGATGAATGATGAATTACTTTTTC
>CAZZXJ010000502.1:0-5331 GCA_964657905.1 uncultured Stigonema sp. | reverse complement strand
ATTAACCACTAACATTGACAAATGACTAAAGTTGTTTATGGAAACGCTGTTATTGAAGGCGCTGATCGCTGGGGTTGGTTTATGGGTCACTTTATCACCCCTGATGATGATCCGCGATCAACCGCAGATCTAGAAGTGAAATGGGCTGTTCACAACGCAGGGGACAACAGAACCCAGTGGGCGGTAAATACCGAAGCCGCCACTCTTTCCATCCTAGTGAATGGAAGATTTCGCCTTCAGTTTGAGGATAGAGAGATCGTACTGTCTCGTGAGGGTGACTATGTTCTTTGGTCAGCAGGTGTGCCGCATTATTGGGTTGCTGAGTCCGACTGCACTATTCTTACCGTTAGATGGCCCTCGAAGCCTGGTGACAGTGTAGAGGAACTTGGAAAAGAAGGGAATGGTTAATTGTTAATTGTTAATTAGACATGCAGTGAAAAACAATGTAGAGACGCGACCGATCGCGTCTCTAGGGTTTTAAGTAACGCAAAATTAATTTCTGGAGATGTCTAATAGAGAATAGGTTGGAAAAAAGTTGGTTTTGTGCCCATAATCTTGATAGGTAGTTTGACGCTTGCATCATTTCAGCAAAATGTAGTGTGTAAAAAAAATAATTACTTCTGTCCTAAGTCAAGTCTCTAGAACTGACGCAGAACAGCATCCATTCTGGTGACAATGCAGTTAACAAGGTATCGCAAGGTAATAGTTTATGATATTCATGCCTCATAATTTACTGCTTGTATGGCTAGTTCAACTGCTGTCCATTGGGGTACTTGGCGGGGGTATCTACATTCTCTATGAGTGGTATGAACGAGAACTTGTGGGAACGTCTTACTTAGTGGCTGGAGTAGTAATGGTTTTGTGGTCTTTTGGCGGTCGTTTTATCAGTTTGCCACTGCTGCGCCGTCCTGGATCGGAGGAACCTAAGTTCATGCGTAGCAAAACCGTGCAACGTGTGCCACGACCAGATGGTAGCGTACTGCAAGTAGAGTTTTTTGGTCCCGAAGATGGTCAACCGATTATCCTGTCACACGGTTGGGGACCAAACAGTACTGTATGGTATTATGCCAAGCGACAACTGAGCGATCGCTTCCGAGTAATTGTTTGGGATCTACCAGGGTTAGGAAAATCCTCAAAACCGAAAAACAATGATCACTCCCTAGAAAAATATGCCCGTGACTTGGAAGCTGTTGTTGCGATCTCCGGGGATAAACCTGTTATCTTACTGGGACATAGCATGGGTGGGATGATTAACCTGACGTTTTGTCGCCTGTTTCCAGAGCAATTAGGACGACGGGTGGCGGGTATAATTCTTGTGGATACTACTTACACTAATCCGGTAAAAACTTGCATCTTTAGCAATCTGGTACGTAAATTGCAGAAGCCATTGCTAGAGCCTGTGTTGTACCTCACTATCTTGTTAGCACCCATTTTTTGGTTGATGACTTGGCTGTCGTATTTCAATGGTTCGCTGTATATCAGCGTAGAAATATCTGGATTTACGGGTACTGAAACACGCGGTCAACTAAATTTCGCCGCTTTACTATCAGCATTGGGTTCGCCTGGTGTTCTGGCTCGTGGCACACTGGCAATGTTCAAGTTTGATGAAACACAAACACTTGCAACTATTAACGTTCCTGTGTTAGTAGTGTGTGGGGCTTCAGATATAGCAACTAAACCTGTGGCGAGCGATCGCATGAAAGCAGAATTGCCTTACTCTCAACGAGTTACCATAAAACCTGGTGGACACATGGCATTGATGGAGCAAAACCAGCAGTTCGCCGAAGCTGTCAATGCATTTTGTGCTGACTGCTCAACCTCAAGCATGTCTTCTTAAAATTCCACTTCTTCTCGCTTTTGACTCAAAGAGGGGGTGAAGCTATTTCAGCCCATTCATCGTTAATTAGACATCTCCAGAAATGATGTAGGGGCGAACGAGAGGACATTGGTGTCAACTTAACCTCAAATGGGCGGTTAAAACCGCAGCTACACAGGCAAAACCTGCCTAGCCTCCGGCAACGGCAAAGCCGTACGCAGGTTTCAAAAACCTTGATTTTCAATTAAGTCCGCGTTCGTCGTTCGCGAAGCGTCTCCGTAAGGAGAAGACGTTGCCGTTCGCCAAGCGTCTCCGACAGGAGAAGGCTAGGCGGACTTTGTTTGTGTAGCCGCGAATTCCATTCGCCAGGGCTTAAGTTGACACTAATGACGAGAGGAGCGCCCCTACTAAGGGTTTTAACGAACGCATAATTAATTTTCACCACATGTCTATTTCAGTGAGGCCTAGGTTCTTTGTTGGTAAACACAGCTGCCTTGTCCTGTCCTGTAGTCAGATAAGCGACTGCCATATCCTGCGAGTTATACGCCCAGCCAACTCGTCCCTGACTGTCTAAAAGGATGCAGCCAGCCTCTCCTGTCACCTTAGATCCCAGAGTGTCAATCGCCATCTGCGCTGCTTCGTTTGGATGCCGATCGCCCGCCAGAAAATCGATAGCAGTTTTAGCCAGAACTACCGGGATAATCGACTCACCATCACCTGTTGTTGAGCAAGCGCCGAGTTTATTGTCAGCGTACAAGCCACTGCCAACGAGAGCAGTGTCACCAACGCGACCGGGTTGCTGATTCATAGTGCCCCCTGTTGAAGTTCCAGCTGCTAGGGTGCCGCTAACATCCAGCGCCACACAGCCAACAGTGTTGGGGCGATCGATAACTTCTTGCTCCTCCTTCCACTCCTGCAGTGGCTCCCTTGCTATCAAGTCTTGTTTTGCACACATCTCGGCTCCGTTATCGGCGGCAAAGCGTTCTGCACCGCGTGCCACTAGCAGCCTGGGTTTTTCATCCATAATCTTCCGTGCCACCGAGATTGGATGACGCACACCCTGAACTGCTGCTACTGCGCCCCAACCTAAGGTAGCGCCCTCCATGATCGCCGCATCTAGCTCCACCTCTCCTTCAGTGTTGAGAACTGCGCCAAGACTTGCGTTAAAGGTCTGGTCAGTTTCGAGAACGCGGATAGCTGCCTCCACGGCTTCCTCTGCAGTGCCCCCGCTATTCAGCACTGCCCAACCTGCCTCTACCGCCGCTAAGCAGCCGGCATTGTTGGCTGCAACCTTATCCTCTGATATGGTTTTCGCCCCACCGTGAACAATAATAGCTAGTGTCATAAATTTCCTTTTGTTCTTAATTGATTGGTAAACTACCAATAAACAGTTAGTAGATGACTAGATAAAGACAGTTGTCAATGCTCTTAAACAAATCTCACTCTAGAGAACACAATGACAATGCCAGTGCAATCAAAGATTAGTCGATCGGCACGTAAAGTCCTTTGAGAATCAACACGCAACTTGGTGCGTGTGTGATTACGCCATCCATCACCATTTGTATTGCTGCATCAATGGTAACTTTAACTGTTTCTATCGTTTCCGTTCCTTCTGGATGGGCTTCTGTTTTTGTTAACTGCTTTGCCAGAAACATCTGCACGGGACAATGAACAATCGATGTATCTAAATGAATGACACCTAACTCAATCAATTCCGATGCTTTGATGCCAATTTCTTCTTCAATTTCCCGTTTTGCTGCCTCAATGCCAGGTTCATCTTCCTCAACTGCACCGCATACAACTTCGATACTTTCTTTCCCTAAAGCATAGCGAAATTGCCGAACCAGATACACGTAACCATCGTTATCTATCGGCAGAATAGCAACCGCTGGTTTCATTTTGACGGTGGCATACTTACCAGGTTGCCCGTCAGGTCGCAGAACTTGGTCTTCACGGACATAGATAAACGAATCGTGGTATTTCTCGTTTGTTTCTTGTATTGTCCAAGGACCATTTTTTTGTGCCATCATTTCTATCGCTAGGGTACATTCGGTTTAGTTCGAGCGTAGGAGTATTCCTCCAGCTTTAGGCTATTTATTGCAGTCCTGCTGTTGAAGGGAGCCAGTGCAATCCCTTATACTGTAATTTCTGCTCGATATGCTGCATTTCCTCGATTGTCTCTCCAGTCACGATTCCGTAAATTTCGGTGTAGATTTGTCCGTATTTGACTTTCTCTTGTGCCGACAGGATGATAAAATCAAGGCGATCCAGTTCAGGTTTCAGGGTCACTAGAATAGAGTCTAATGTCCCATCCATGCTGTAGTCAGTGGAATATTTAGCCACCTCCTTTCCCAAGGATAGTAGGGTGTGGCGTTGCAAGCAGAGCGGAGTCGAGCCATTGATTCGGAAATTGGCATCGATCGTATAAAGCTGTCCGTCTCGATCTTCCAACACATCGAAGCCAATGAACCCGAAATACCCCTGTTGGTGAGCATACTCACCAATGGCGGCAATCATCTCATTAAACCTGCTCATGTCGGTTTCACGGTAGTGAATCAGTCCCCCTAAATAAGTACCCGACTCAGTGACGAGTTGGGTTGTAGTGCCGATGAGGGTGATCTCTCCCGCTTTGTTGACGTAGAACTGCACGCAGTAGTTTTGCACGACATTGTTGACGAACTCCGAGACAATAATCGTATCTAGCAACTTAATATCGAGATACTTCCTCAGTTCTTCAAGGCAGTAGGTAAGGTCGCTGGCGCTTTTGATAATGTAAGTGCCTTCTCCGGAAAGTCCGTGGGATGTTTTGATCAAGTATGGGAATTGTGGTAACTCAATATCTTCGAGACTACAGGCGTGCAGATTGTAGCTTGAGTATTTCGGATATTGCACCCCCAATTCGGCTAAGCTAACTTTGCTGAGCAAGCGGTAGTGAGTTTCCGGATCGATGGCGTGTTTTTCTCTTTTGAGATGATCAAAGGGAAATATAGTGATGAGTTTGTCAAAGCGATCGCTTTGGCTGAGTTCATCCAGATAAACCGAGCACTGTATCATCTCCATATTGGAGTAGCTGAAGCCAAAATGCTCCTGCCAGTAGTCTATCAGCAACGTTGATGGCGGAATAATCACAATTCCTGGTAAGACGTCGCCTAACACAGCCAAATTTTTCCAAGCTTCCTTCTGGCAAACCTTGTCGAAGGAGGTTTTGGTGGCTTCACTACTGCCGTCTTGAAGAAAGTATTTTTTTGTGTTGGGGTAAGCAGCCCAACTGGCAGTCGCAGGGTAATTTAGGATGAGCGCATAACGTGCATCCGTCATGTCTTGAGCAAACAGTGAGGAAAAAGAACTCCCTTGAAAGTAATCAAAGTCGTATGTTGAGTTCATAGAAAAATTCAAGACCCAATGAATGCATCTACCAGACTTTTAAGGTATTAGTTGCGGAATTTTGATTACTCTATCTAAAAGCATAAACGAGGAGTGAAAAATGCCGCAATTTCGCTTTAAACTTTAAGGTG